>PUOA01000215.1 GCA_003551925.1 Paracoccaceae bacterium | reverse complement strand
CTGACAATCACCCCGTCGAGCCCTGCCGCATCGGCGCCCAGCGGACGCGCGCTGATCTGCCATGTGGTTTCGGCGCTGGCGGTGCCGACGATCATCAGCGCGGTATGCGCCACGTCCGGGGCCGCGTCGGGGGCCAGCGCGCGGTCGAGCATCGCCGCCGCGTCGGGCTGGCGCAGATGCGCGCGCACCCGCGCGCCTGCCAGCGCGACGCCGAACAGTTCATCCGCCGCCGGGTTCGCCGCCAGCACCACGCCTGCGGGCGAGACCAGCATCACCGGCTCGGGCAACGCCGCGATCAGCGCGCGCAGGGGAACGAGCGCGTCGTGGCGGGGCTCCAGGGGTGTGGCGTCGTCGGGCATGGCGGGTTCCGATCGCGGCGGGGCAGGGTCAGCCGAAGCGGCCGGTGACGTAGTCATTGGTGCGCGGCACCTTGGGGTTGGTGAACACGGTCCCGGTGTCGCCGTATTCGACGATGCGGCCAAGATACATGAAGGCGGTGTTGTCGGATACCCGCGCGGCCTGGCTCATCGAATGGGTGACGATGACGATGGTGTACTGCCCGCGCAGGTCCGCGATCAGGTTCTCGATCTTCGCGGTGGCGATGGGGTCGAGCGCCGAGCAGGGCTCGTCCATCAGCAGCACCTCGGGGTCCGAGGCGATGCCGCGCGCGATGCACAGCCGCTGCTGCTGCCCGCCCGACATGCCCAGCGCCGAGGTGTGCAGCCGGTCCTTCGCCTCGTCCCACAGCGCCGCCGAACGCAGCGCGCGTTCGACCGTCTCATCGAGGATCGATTTCTTCGTCACCCCGTCCACCCGCAGCGGATAGGTGACGTTGTCATAAATCGACATGGCGAACGGGTTGGGCTTCTGGAACACCATCCCCATCCGCTTGCGCAGCGCGATCACGTCGACGCCGGGGCCGTAGATGTCGAACCCGTCGACCATCACCTGCCCCGAGATCCGCAGCCCGTCCACCAGATCGTTCATCCGGTTGAGCGAGCGCAGCAGCGTGGACTTGCCGCATCCCGACGGGCCGATCAGCGCGGTGACCATGCCCTTCTGCACGTCGATGGTGTTGTCGTAGAGCGCCTGGTTCTCGCCATACCACAGGTTGAAGTCGCGGATATCGAGCGCCGATCCCTGGCCGCCCTTCTTGATGTGATAGACGGTAGGGTCGATGCGGTCGCTGCGCTGCGCGGTGGCGACGGTCGGTGCAGTGGCCATGTCGGAGGCTCCTCAGAATTCGCCGCTGGCGTATTTGCGCTTCAGGCGGTTGCGCACATAGATCGCGGTGGCGTTCATGGTGATGATCAGCGTCAGCAGCAGCACCGTGGTGACGAACACCATCGGGATGCCGGCTTCCGAGTTGCGCGACTGGAACCCCACGTCGAAGATGTGAAAGCCCAGATGCATGAAGCTGCGGTCAAGATGGATGAAGGGCGCGAAGCCGTCGATGGGCAGCGCAGGGGCGAGCTTGACCACCCCCACCAGCATCAGCGGCGCCACCTCGCCCGCGCCGCGCGCCATGGCCAGGATCATGCCGGTCATGATGCCGGGCATCGCCTTGGGCAGCACGATGTAGCGGATCGTCTGCCACTTCGACGCCCCGCAGGCAAGCGAGCCTTCGCGCATCGAGCGCGGCACGGCCTGCAGCGCTTCCTCGGAGGCGACGATCACCACCGGCACCGTCAGCAGCGCGAGCGTCAGCGAGGCCCACAGGATGCCGCCCTTGCCGAAGGTCGGGTTGGGCAGCGCCTCGGGATAGAACAGCTGGTCGATGGTGCCGCCCATCGCGTAGGCGAAGAACCCCAGCCCGAACACCCCGTAGACAATGCTGGGCACCCCGGCGAGATTGTTCACCGAAATCCGAACGATCGAGGTCAGCCGCCCCTGTTTGGCGTATTCGCGCAGATAAAGCGCGGTGATCACGCCGAAGGGCGCCACGAAGATCACCATCAGCAGCGTCATCGCCACGGTGCCGAAGATCGCCGGCAGCACGCCGCCCTGGGTGTTGGCCTCGCGCGGCTCGGCCGACACGAACTCCCACCAGCGCGACAGGTAGATGCCCACCTTGTCGGGCAGGCTGAGCGCGTTGGCGGGGAAGAAGCGCACCACCTGGCTGAGTTCGGTTTCCACCTGCTGACCGTTCACCTCCTCGAAGGTGATGCGGGTGCGGCGGTCCTCGGCGCGGATGTCGTTCACGCGGGCCTGGAGCTCGGCGAATTCGGCCTGCAGCTCCTCGATCCGCGCGGTGCCTTCGGCGATGGTGGCCTGCGCCTGCGCGCTGTCCTCGCCGTGGCGGATCACGGCGCGGCGCATGGCAAGGCGCTCGCGTTCGATGAGGTGGTTGATCCCGCCGATGTCGCGCCGCTCGAGCCGCCGGATCTCGTTGAAGCGCGCGCGGGCGTCGCGTTGTTCGCGTTGCAGGCGGTCCTGCGTGACCTCGACGGGCTGGCCATCGACCTCGAGCCCGGTGATCCGGCCGATGAACACGCCCCATTGCTGGCGCTCGATGTAGTGGAAGTCCTCGGGCGTGGTGATCCCGGCGATCTCGAAATCGGATACCCAGCGGAAATCGTCGCCATAAAGGTCGAAATTCGCGGTCTGATAGAGCGTGCGGCTGGCGAAGCCCTCGTTTTCCGCGATCCGCGCGCGGGTGTCGTCGTCGAGCTGGGCAAGCGTGCTGTCGCCGGGGCGGTAAGCGCCGCCGCGGGTGGGCACGCCGGCGATCAGCTCGCCGTCCACCAGTTCCACCTTCTCGATCGGCTTGGGCCAGAAGGTGGTGAAACCGTTCCACGCGATCATCGCCAGGAACCCGGCGATCAGGATGATCCCCAGCGCCAGCGCGCCGCCGAAGGCCCAGAGCGCGGGTTCGCCCACCGCCGACAGATCGGCGCTGAAGCGGCGCACGCGGCGGCCCTTCGTGGCCTCGCGCGCGGCGACCCCGGCGAGCCCCGCGGCGCCCGAGGCGGGAAGGTCGTGCTGATTGGTGACGGTCATGCGGTCGGACCCCTCAAAGCTGGAAGGCGCGCTTGCGGAAGCGCTGGCGGATCAACTCGGCGATGGTGTTGATCACGAAGGTCATCACGAACAGCGTCAGCGCCGCCAGGAACAGCACCCGGTAGTTGGTGCCGTCGCGCACCGCCTCGGGCAGCTCGATGGCGATGGTGGCCGACAGCGTGCGCAGCCCGGAGAAGATGTTCCATTCCATGATCGGCGTGTTGCCCGCGGCCATGACCACGATCATCGTCTCGCCCACCGCGCGGCCCATGCCCATCATCACCGCCGAGAACACGCCCGATGCGGCCGTGGGCAGGATCACCCAGATCGAGGTCTGCCAAGGTGTCGCCCCGCAGGCGAGCGAGGCCGAGCGCAGATGCGCGGGCACCGAGTTCAGCGCGTCCTCGGCCAGGGTGTAGATGTTGGGGATCACCGCGAAGGCCATGATGAAGCCCACCACCAGCGCATTGCGCTGCTGGTAGCTGTCCACGAAGCCCCCGCGCGGGTCGTAGCCCACGGCGGTCAGCAGCGACGCCAGCGCCCAGGCCAGCACAACCGCCGCCGACAGCATCACCACCCAGCGCAGCGCGTCCACACGCCCCGCCGCGGCGCGGTCGCGGTCGCCCAGCAGCGCCTTGTAGTGGTGCCCCAGCGTCTTGCGGAAGCCGTAGGCGATCAGCAGATAGCTCACCGGCAGCAGGATCAGGAACATGAACGGCGTCCCGGTGCCGTGGCGTCCGGCGGTCCAGGCCTTGAAATCGCCCGCAAACAGCAGCCGTTCGAACACCGGGCCCAGTTCGGCCGCGACCAGCGCGGTGGCCAGCACCATCGCGCCCATGGCCACGAATTTCGGGAAGCCGTCATAGCGCAGCGCGGTCTGCACGGGCAGCATCTGCCAGGCAAACGCCCCCAGCATCAGCCCCGTGGGCAGCGCGAAGAAGCCCAGCAGCACGGCGCCGATGAACTCCTCGACGATGGGCGCGAGGATCAGCGCGGCGACGAAGCCCAGCACCACGGTGGGCAGGCTTTCCATCATCTCCATCATCGGCTTGACGGTGCCGCGCACGCGCTTGTCCACGAATTCCGACGTGTAGATCGCCGCCATGAGCGCGATCGGCACCGCGAAGAGCATCGCATAGGTGGCGGCCTTGATGGTCCCGAACACCAGCGGCACCAATGAGAATTTGGGCTCCACCAGATCGGTCCCGGCGGTGGACTGCCACACGAAGGACGGTTCGCTGTAGCCTTCGTACCAGATGCGCCCGAACAGCGTGGCAAGCGTGACCTCGGGGTGGGCCTGCGTGTATTGCCACGCCTCGACCTCGCCGCCCTGGCTGACCAGAATGGTGCCGTTCGAGCGCGGAAAGATCATGCCCATCGACGCGGTCGTCACGTCGCCCGAGCGTGCGAGCTGAAACAGGATCTGGTCCGAGGTCGAGTGATAGACCCAGACATTGCCCTCGGCGTCGACGGCGACGAATTCCTTCTGCCGCTGCGCCTCGGACAGGCTGACGATGGCGGCCGGCATCGGAGCGTGCTGGCGCGCGCGGACCAGTTCGCGCCCGTCGGTGGTGTCCGGGGTGCCGGTCTGGAGGCGGAAATAGACCCCGATCGACCCATCCTCGGCGCCGACCACCAGCGCGTCCTCGCCCGACAGGAAGGTCATCGTCGTCACCGCGACGCCGTCATCGGCGACGCGCACGCGCTCGGCCAGTTGCGGATTGTCGAGGTTGCGCAGGTCGTAGCGGTGCACCACGCCGTCATCGGTGGCCACCAGCGCGCGGTCGGCGTTGCCCGACAGCAGCACCGATGTCACCGTCACGCCCGGACCCAGATCGAGCGGCGGCAGCTCGGTGGTGGTGGAGGTGACCGTCTCCTCGCCGGTCATCATGTTGACCTGGCTGCGCGTGCGCGTGACGCGGACCACGTTTTCCGCGTCGACGCTGGCGATGGCGGTGGTGGGCCGGGTGCTGGTGCCGCCCGCGCGGAAATCGACGGCGATGATCGCGTGGTCGGACACGACCTCGCGCTCGCCCAGATCGATCACGCTCGACAGGGTGCGGAAGTCGCCGGTGCCGACCTCGGTGAACACGCGCCCGTCGGCGGTGCGGTCGCGATCGTCGATCGTCTGCAACTCCGAGGGCAGGTTGCGCCGCGACGTCGAGTCCGAGGCGAACCCCAACGCGCCGAAGCGCACCGTGCCGTCATCGAAACCGAAGGCGACGCGGTCGCGCTCGAGCGTGCCGGCGGTGGCGGTGACCTCGGCGCCGCCGAAATCGAACTGGCCGCGGCTGACCTCGGTTCCCGTGGGAATGTGGAAGGTGATCACGCGCCCCTCGGCAGCGACGGCAAGCCCAAGCGTCTGGAATTCGTCGGCGTTCAGCCAGATCACGTCCTGTTCGGTGTCGAGCTGGTAGCGCACGTTTCCCTGCAGCTCGCCCGTGCCCAGCATCGGCAGCACGACCCGGATCAGGAACACCATGATCCCCAGCACGGCAACGATCACCATCAACCCGCCGACGGTGATGACGCCGCGGGCGATCTTCTCGCCCCAGATCACCGAGCGACGGGTGTCCATTGCGCGGACGCGTTTGCGTTCGGCGCGGTCGGCGGCGCTGTGCCCGCTGTGGGTGCTGTCGGTCATGCGTCAGGGCTTTCGCGGCTGGGGGGGCAGGGCAGGGGAGGGGCACGGAAACGCCGGCCCGCGCGGGGCCGGCGTTGCGTTGCGCGGGGGGCGTCAGTCGGCCAGGCCGAATGCCTCGAGGTCGGCATCGGCGACGAAGGTGTTGACCGGGAAGAACCCGGCGCGCACCACATCGGCCTGCCCCTGCTGGCTGTAGACGTAGCGCACGAATTCGGCGCGCAGCGGCTCCAGCGTCTCGTTGGGGTCGACATTCATGTAGATATACAGGAACCGTGCGATCGGATAGGCGCCGCTGGCGGCATCCTCGGGGCCGTAGCATTCGCCGTCCTCGCCGCGGATCTCCAGCGCGCGCACGTCGGCGGTGGCGTAGCCCACGCCCGAATAGCCGATGCCGTTGATGTCCGAGGCCACGCCCTGGATCACGGTCGACGACCCCGGCTGCTCGCGCACTTCGGGGCTGAAGTCGCCGCCGAACAGCGCCACGTCGCGGAAGAAGCCGAAGGTGCCCGAGGCCGAGTTGCGGCCATACATGGCGACAGGACGGTCCGCCCATTCGCCGGTTGCGCCGACCTGGCCCCAGGTGGTGATGGCTTCATCGGCACCGCCCGCGCGCGTGGACGAGAAGATCGCGTCGACGTCCTGCAGGCTGATGCAGCTCACCGGATTGTCGCGGTGCACGAACACGCCGATGCCGTCGATGGCGCCGCGCAGCGGCAGCGGCTCGTAGCCGAAACGGGCTTCGAAGTCCTCGATCTCCGAGCCGCGCATCGCGCGCGACATGGGGCCGAACTGCGCGGTCCCTTCGATCAGTGCCGGCGGGGCGGTGCCCGAGCCTGCGCCCTGGATCTGGATCGCCACGTTCGGGTAGGACTCGCGGAAGCCTTCCGACCACAGGGTCATCAGGTTGTTGAGGGTATCCGAGCCGATCGAGACCAGGTTCCCCGACACGCCCGAGACGGGTTCGTAGGTGGGCAGGTTCGGGTCGATCTCCTGAGCGGCAGCGGTGCCGGCCAGGACGATGGCGGCGCTCGAAAGCAGGGCAGAAACGCGTGTCATGTCAACTCCAGGTGTGTTGAGCGGCTTTTGACCGCACCGGGCGTCATGCCCGGGGGTGTCGCCTGCCTAGGGTCGTTGCGTGACAGCCATGACAAGGTTTTGTGACAGTTACGTGACAGAGCGCGCGCCGGCCGCGCGCGCCCCGTCGGGCGTTTTCGTTGCTTCACGGGGTCTTGAGCGCCGGCGCGGGACGTTCGTAAAGCAGCGCCATGCTGTCGCGCAGGGTGATCGGCCCGCCGATGTAATCGGACCCGATCGACGGCGCGCGCAGCCGCAGCTCCCAGCCGAATCCCTCGAGCCCCGGCACGGGCAGCGTCAGCGGGTCGAAATCGGGGGTCTCGCCGCCCTCCATATGCGCGATCGAGAAGATCTGCCGCCCGTCGGGCGCGTGGCGCAGGCAGACAAAGACCGTGCGCCCGTCGATGGGGCGCAGGTAGTCGAAGTGATCATGCGGTCCCAGATTGTGGCGCAGCCACGGATTGGCGCGGCGGAACTTGCGCAGCTCGAACATGAACTCGGTCTGCGCGCGATCGAGCGCCGAGATCGAATTCGACACGTTGCAGTATTCGTGCATGTCGTCCATCCACGCCCGCGCGATGCGCTTGAGCACGCCCGAGGTGAACGCGTCAGGCCCCGCCAGCGGCGGATCGACCGCGTTCAGCAGCCCCGGGATCACGTCCAGATCGTAGCCCGTCACCTCGACCAGCGCGGGCAGGAACTCGAAGAAGCGCACCAGCTCCTCGCGCGTTTCGAACCCCAGCTCCTTGAGCCGGCGGAAGTTCTGCGGCACCGAATAGGCGTATTCGTCCACCTGCCACTTGAGGCTGATCGCCTCCTCGGCCACCACCTTGACGCCGTAGCGGTCATCCTGGTTGCGGATGAAGCCCCAGCTCGCGCGGCTGGTGGCGTTGAGGAAATCCATCGGCACGCCGGGGAACGCGGCATAGGTCAGCATCGACACCGCCGGGTTGTCATAGGCCTTGTCGAGGATGTCCATCATCGTCCGGCCCAGCCGGGTGTTGATGTTCAGATCCGGGCTGACCTGCGTGCCGCGGCGCAGCGTGTCATGGTTGGCGGTCCCCGAGATCCAGTTCGAGCCGACCTCCACGATCTCGCGGATGCGCCAGTATTTCGACAGCCAGAAGCCGTAGATGAAGGGCGTGTTGTGCGCGAAGGTCAGCGGGCCCCACTGGAACACGTCCGCGTCGTGGGCCTGATCCTCGATCACCGCGCGATAGGTCGAGGACAGCTCCCAGTCCTCCTGCGGCCAGGGGCGGCCATCCTCGAAGATGAACCACGGCAAAAAGCGCGTGCCTGCGACCTGCTGCTCCTGCGCCGACATCAGCCGCAGATAGTCGTCATCATGGCGCATGGTCTGCGTGGCGGGGTCGTAATACTTGAAGTCCTGCGCGCCATCGACGCGCACCCCGTCGGCGCCGAAATCCACCTTGCGGCGCTGCATCTCCAGCAGGATCGCGCGCACGGCGGGGTTTCGGTAGTCCAGATTCTGGCCATACATGTTCGGCCCGGCGAAGAAATGCGCATTCAGCGCCCCCAGCCCCTGGTTGTCCGAGTGGCCGAAGACCACGTCGAGGATCAGCATCTTGGGCTTTTTCGGAAAGTTGTGCAGCGCGGCGGCCAGGTCCACCAGCTCGTCGGGGCGGCCGGTTTCCAGCAACACCGGGTTCACTGTCGCCATCCCCGAAATCACCACGTCATAGCCCCAGTTGGTGGTGTCGGGGCGCGTCAGCGTGACGTCGAGCCCGTCATCGTCGCGCGCGGTCTCATCCCAGAAATCGGGGCCGATCTCGTGCACGGTGGTGGGCTCGACCGGCAGCAGCTGCACCGCATCATAGCCCAGATAGAGCTGGTCTGCGGGTTCGAGCGGCAGATCGCCCGCGAAGCGATCCGCCAGGCGTTCGAAATGCCGCGTCAGGCTTGCCAGCGTGCCGCCGCCGGTGGCGGTGGGGACATGGATCTGCAGGATGTTGGTGGGCGGGGTGAACTTGTGCGGGTCGTCGGCGCGCAGGCCGGCGTAATAGTCCAGATCACGGCGCGCGGCCTGCATCGCGGCGGTGTCGTAGAGCTCGGCCGGGGCGAAGGCGCCGAAGGGCAAAGAGGCCGCCAGCGGGTCCAGAATCCGGTGCCATGCGCCGTTCGCATCGCGCCACACCAGCGCGTAGAAATCGCCCACCCGCTCGCGCGTGCCCGCGATCATGCCGTCGACGACGGCGAAGCTGTGCGCCTCGAACCGGGCGACGGGCAGATAGGCGCGATCGAAGCGCACCTCTTGCCGCGCGAGGGTCAGATCGAGCGGCTCGACGGGTGCGAGCACCTCGAGGAACACGTCGCCATCGGGGACGCGGTTGTCCAGAAGTTCCGGCGTCCAGAAGCCGAAGGTCGCGCGCCCGTCCGTGACCTGCCCGCCCAGCCTGCGCGCGATCGCGCGCTCGCCGTCAAACAGCGTGGGCGCCGAGGTCAGGGTCTGCGCGCACCAGCCGGCAAGCGCGCGCGCGGCGTCCATATCGGCGCTCAGGCGGGTGTCGAGATCGGGCATGCGGCAGCCTCCTTGTCACGCAGCACAGGGTCGGTAATGGTGCACACAAGTCTAGGGGCCCTGCGCCAGAGCACAAGTTGCCCGCGGGGCGCCCGGGCGCAGACCCGGGGAGCAGACCCGGGGACTGGGGGCGGGGCGGGGGGCAGGGCTGGGGCTGGAGTGGTCATCACTCGGAGTGACGCGTTTGCCCGCGCATGCGCGGGCCAGGTATCGCGCAGGCATGCGCGGGCCAGGTATCGCGCACGCATGCGCGCGGCAAAAAACGCGCACCCATGCGCGCGGCAAACCTCGCGCCCCCATGCACGGGGCAAACCTCGCGCCCCCATGCACGGGGCAACCTCGCGCACGCATGCACGGGGCAAACCTCGCGCCCCCATGCACGGGGCAAACCTCGCGCACGCATGCACGGGGCAAACCTCGCGCACGCATGCGCGGGGCATATGCCGAAGGCCGCCGCGCATCATTGGGCCGCCCCGGCGCTGCGAACTGGGCTCGGCAGGCGCACAGAGCCTGACCGTGATG
>PUOA01000117.1 GCA_003551925.1 Paracoccaceae bacterium | reverse complement strand
GAGGCCGCGGCGAGCTGGTCCAGCAGCCGGTCGAAGGTGCGGGTCACCGCGTCCAGCGGGTCGGGGTCGGTGGTCATGGTCATCGCGGCGCGGTCTCATCCTGGGCAAAGCGTCGCCCGAGTCTCGGCAAGGGGTCCGGGGAATGCAAGGGCGGCAGCAGGAAAGCGCCCGCCGCCGCCCGGATTGCCCGGCTCAGACGTAGAAATCGAGCTCTTCCTGCGCCTTGAGCAGATCGCGCAGCCGGTGCGGGTCCTCGCCGAAGAAATAGACGAGCCCCCAATGCGTGCCGAACGCGGTGCGCTTGGTGACCTTGGTCTCCAGCGGCGGTGCAAGCTCGTGGAACTCGAAATACGGGTCGTTCTCGGTTGCCTCGGGGATGCTGAGTTCGCTGACCACGCGCCGGCGCGGATAGACCCCGAAGCAGCCCGCATGGCCCTTGGCATCCTTGACCGGTGTCGGGAAGAAGGCGTCGAGCTCCTCCTGCGTGGCCCTGGGGTCGAACGCCAGCACCAGCGCCTGATAGGCGTTGAAGCCGTAGGCGCGTTCCATCAGCTCGAAGGCGTTGAAGCCCGGCGGGCGGTAGGCGACCTCGCCGAAATACATCGTGCCGTCATTGGTGACGAAGTATTCGGGGTGGATGAAGCCGAAATCGATGTCGAACACCTCGATCAGCTTCTCGATCTGCGCGGTGATCGCCTCGCGGTATTTTTCAAGCTCGGGGGTGGCGGGCACGAACACCGAATAGCCCAGCGTCACGTATTCCGAGATGTTCAGAAACTGGATCTTGCGATCCTTGATCCACGCCTCCACGGCGAATTCCCACCCGTCGAGATGCGACTCCAGCAGCGCGGGGAATTCCTCGTCGGCGATGGCGGCGACATCATCGGGCGAGCGGATCACCCGGTGGCCAAGGCACCCGGCCTTGTCGAAGGCCTTGAAGTGGATCGGGTCGTTGGGGTCGCCGTCAAGCTTCAGCAGCGTCTGGTTCACGCGCTTGAGGAAGCGGATCACGTCGGACTGGTCCATCGCTTCCTCGAAGATGCCCACGCGGATGCCGCCAAGCTGCGCGCGCCGCTTCATCAGCGACTTGTCCCGGAACAGCATCGACTGGCCCAGCAGGCGCGGGTTGTCCAGCAGCACCGCGTTGACCGCGCCGGCCCATTCGACCGTCTCCTCGAACAGCGGGATCGACACGTCGACGCCCATGTCCTTGAGCGTCGAGGCAAGCTCGAACGAGCGGTCGTTGAGGCGCTCGAAATCCCAGCTCAGGAACGGGATGTTGTGCTGCCTGGCGTAGTCCTCGGCCCATTTGGGCGCGACGATCACGTAGCGGCGGTCAAAGTTTTCCAGCGCGTCGATGCAGCGCAGGCTCCAGCCAAGGATGGCGACAAAGCTCTTGTTCGGGTCCTTCGAGGGCATCCAATCTCCTTCGTTTCTCGCGCGGCGCCGGGTCGGATGGCGCGCAGGCCGCGTCGTGCATTGGGCGCCGCTCGGGGCGCCGCGATGGTCGGTCACGTATGCAATACCGCGCGATTTGCAAATCCTGCGGCGGATCGCCGCCCCGTCGGGGCCGCGATGCTGCATCTGCACGGGCGCGCGCTTGCAAACCCCCGGGCCGCGCGCCTATGGTCTGCGCACAACGCCGCAGGAGTGCAGTTCATGGAGATCACGTCGGTCGGAATCGTTGGCGCCGGGCAGATGGGCAACGGCATCGCGCATGTGTTTGCGCAGGCCGGGTTCGAGGTGCTGATGACCGATATCTCGGGCGACGCGCTGTCGCGCGCGATGAAGCTGATCGAGCGCAACATGGCCCGGCAGGTCAGCCGCGAGAAGATCACGCAAGACGCGATGGACGCGGCGATGGCCCGCATCGCCACCACCACCACGCTGACCGACCTGGGCGCGTGCGATCTGATCATCGAGGCCGCGACCGAGCGCGAGACCGTCAAGCAGGCGATCTTCGAGGATCTGGTCCCGCATCTGCAGCCGCACACGATCCTGACCTCGAACACCTCGTCCATTTCGATCACGCGGCTGGCCACCCGGACCGACCGGCCCGAGCGCTTCATGGGGTTTCACTTCATGAACCCGGTGCCGGTGATGCAACTGGTGGAACTGATCCGCGGCATCGCCACCGACGAGGCCACCTACAAGACGCTGCTGGGCGTGGTCGAAAAGCTGGGCAAGACCGCCGCCTCGGCCGAGGATTTTCCCGCCTTCATCGTCAATCGTATCCTGGTGCCGATGATCAACGAGGCGGTGTATACGCTTTACGAGGGCGTGGGGTCGGTGGAATCGATCGACCGCTCGCTCAAGCTGGGCGCCAACCACCCGATGGGGCCGCTGGAGCTGGCGGATTTCATCGGGCTGGATACGTGCCTTGCGATCATGAACGTGCTGCATGACGGGCTTGCGGACACGAAATACCGCCCCTGTCCGCTGTTGGTGAAGTATGTCGAGGCCGGCTGGCTGGGCCGCAAGACCCAGCGCGGGTTCTATGACTACCGCGGCGACACCCCCGTTCCCACACGCTGACCTTGTTGAGCGCGCGCGTGCCGCGCGCGCACGCCTTCTGGCGCTTCGCGCGGTTGGCGCGCCGCCCGCGCGTGGGCGAATGCTGCCCCCTTTTCGCGCCGGGCGGGGCGCGGTATAGCCGCCCGCATGGCACGGGCACCGCTTCTGCAGCTTTCGGGCATCACCTTGTCGCATGGCGGCGATCCGGTCCTTGACGGGCTGGACCTGAACGTCCAGCCCGGTGATCGGCTGGCGCTGGTGGGGCGGAACGGTTCCGGCAAATCCACGCTGATGAAGGTGATGGCGGGGCTGGTGGTGCCCGACAGCGGCAGCATCACCCGCGCACCGGGCGTCACTGTGGGCTACATGGAGCAGGCGCCCGATTTCGCGGGCTTCGCCACGCTGGGCGACTATGCCGCGCAGGGGCTGGATGCGGCCGAGCACTACAAGCTGGACATCGCCGCCGAGGGGTTGGGATTCGATCCGGCGCTGGACCCCGAGCGGGCCTCGGGCGGGGAGCGGCGCCGCGCGGCGCTGGCGAAGCTGATGGCCGAGGCGCCGGAGCTGATGCTGCTGGACGAGCCGACCAACCATCTGGACATCGCGGCGATCACCTGGACCGAGGCGCGGCTGCGCGAAACGCGCGCCGCCTTCGTGCTGATCAGCCACGACCGCGCCTTTCTGAACGCGCTGAGCCGCGCCACGCTGTGGCTGGACCGTGGCCGGATGCGCCGCCGCGACGGCAGCTTCACCGGCTTCGAGGACTGGCGCGACGAAGTCTGGGCCGCCGAGGACGCCGCGCGCCACAAGCTCGACCGAAAGATCAAGGCCGAGGCGCGCTGGGCGGTCGAGGGCATCAGCGCGCGGCGCAAGCGCAACCAGGGCCGGCTGCGCGCGCTTGCTGATCTGCGCGCCGAGCGCGCCGCGCAGATCCGCCGGCAGGGCGCGGCGGCGATGGCGCTGGAGAGCTCGGGCACCTCGGGCAAGCTGGTGGCCGAGCTTGAGGGGGTGTCGAAGGCGTATGGCGACCAGCCGGTGCTGCGCGACCTGTCGCTGCGCGTGCAGCGCGGCGACCGGCTGGCGCTGGTGGGCCCCAACGGCGCCGGCAAGACCACGCTTCTGCGCCTGATCCTGGGCGAGGAGGCGCCTGACAGCGGGTCCATCCGGCGCGGCACGAACCTCGATGTGGCGGTGTTCGACCAGAACCGCGCCGCGCTCGACCATGACGCGAGCCTGTGGGAGAACCTCACGGGCGACCCGGTGCTGGGGGTCTCGGGGCAGGCCGATCAGGTGATGGTGCGTGGCAGTCCGCGCCATGTGGTGGGGTATCTCAAGGAGTTCCTGTTCGACGAGGCGCGCGCGCGGGCGCCGGTGCGCTCGCTCTCGGGGGGCGAGGTGGCGCGGCTGCTCCTGGCGCGGCTGATGGCGCGGCCGTCGAACCTGCTGGTGCTGGACGAGCCGACCAACGATCTGGACATCGAAACGCTTGATCTGCTGCAGGATCTTCTGGGCGACTATCCCGGCACGGTGCTATTGGTCAGCCACGACCGCGATTTCATCGACCGGGTGGCCTCGGGCACGCTGGTGTTCGAAGGGCAGGGGCGCGTGGGCCAGTATGCGGGCGGCTGGTCCGACGCGCAGGCGCAGGGCGCGCGGATCGTGTCCGCCGCGCCAGAGCCGGTGTCTGCGCCCTATCCCGCGCCCTATCCCGCGCCCGATCCTGCGCTTATGGCGAAGCCTGCGCCCGCACCCAGGCCCGCAACGCAGCAGAAGCCCAAGCTCGGCTTCAAGGAGCGCCACCGGCTGAAGGTGCTCCCCGATGAGATCGCGCGGCTGGAGGCCGAGATCGCCAGGCTCGAAGGCGTGCTTGCCGACCCCGAGCTGTTCACCCGCGCGCCCGACACATTCCACAAGGCCACCACCGCACTGACCGCGCGGCAGGACGCGCTGGGGGCGGCCGAGGAGGAGTGGCTGACGCTCGCCGAGAAGGCCGAAGCCGCGGGCGAGTAGGCTCAGGCGCCCGCGAGCACGGTCCAGGGCGCGTCGAACCAGTGTTCCTGAAGGTTCGCGCCGGGGCCGATCCGGTCGATCACCGCAAAGCGTCCCGGTTCGGCCAGCGGCGTCAGCACCCCGTGCCACGTTCCGCGGTGCAGGTTGATGCCCTGCGCGCCGTCGGAAAGAAACGCGCGCGGCGTGCCGGGGGTGCCGCCCGCGTCGGGGGCCACGATCACCAGAAACGGGTGCTGGTGCATCGGCACGAAAGCCTGTGACCCATTCGGGTGCCGCTCGACCATGTCCAGCGCGTAAGGCAGCGCGCGGGGGCGGGCGAGGAACAGCGATATCCCCGCGCGCCCGTCGTCGAAATCCAGCGCCGCGCGGTCGTGCCAGCGTCCGCAAAGCCCCTGGTTGATGATCTTGTCGGGCGCGCCCGCGCAGTCCAGCACATCGCCGAAGGGGGCGAAGACCTCGGCGCGCAGCGGCTCGGTCCGGATGGTGCGCGTCATCGGCGGCATGCCCCGCCCGCGCGCCAGCGTGGGCGCGCCCGCGAGGCGCGCGGGTCGGGTGGGTGGGGCGCGGCTCGCGGGCGCTTCGCAACACCCGCCATCATGCGCCCACTCCGACGCCGGAAAGCCGCGGATGGCGGTTCACGTCCTTGTAGAGCAGGTAGCGGAACGGCTCGGGCCCGCCCGCATAACAGGCCTGCGGGCAGAAGGCGCGCAGCCACATGTAATCGCCGGCCTCGACCTCGACCCAGTCGCGGTTCAGCCGGTAGACACCCTTGCCCTGCAGCACGTAGAGCCCGTGCTCCATCACATGCGTCTCCTCGAACGGGATGCAGGCGCCGGGCTGCAACGTGACGATCGTCAGGTGCATGTCGAAGCGCAGATCGGTGGGGTCGATGAAGCGCGTGGTGGCCCAGCGCGCATCGGTCCCCGGCATGGGCATGGGCGCGGTGTCGGCGTCCGAGGCGATCAGCGGGGCAGGGGGCGTCAGCCCCGGCGCGGGCTCCCAGCGCTTGCGCAGCCAGTGGACGTGCGCGGGGCCGTCGCCCGCGTTGGTGAGCGCCCAGTCGGCGCCGGGGGGCAACCAGGCGAAGCCGCCGGGGATGAGCCGGTGCGTCGCGCCGTCGATGCGCAGCGCCAGTTCCCCGCCGGTGACGAACAGCGCTGCCTGCGCCTCCGGGTCGGGCTCGGGGGTGGCGCTGCCGCCGCCGGGGGCAAGCTCCATCAGGTAATGCGCGAAGGTCTCGGCGAACCCCGACAGCGGACGCGCAAGGATCCAGGCGCGCGTGCCCTCCCACCCCGGCAGCAGGCTGGCGGTGATGTCCGACAGCACCCCGCGCGGGATCACGGCATAGGCGTCGGTGAACACCGCGCGGCCGGTGTGGAGCGCCGATTGCGGGGGCAGCCCGCCCGGTGGGGTGTGGTAGTCGGTCATCCCAGCATATCCTGCAGCCGCAGCGCGGCGATCCGTTCCACCTGCGCGCAGGCGGTGGCGAATTCGGTCTCGGTGTCGTGTCCGATCCGGGTGTGGAACGCGGCGAGGATCCCGTCCTTGTCATGATCGCGCACGGCGATGATGAAGGGAAAGCCGTGCTTGTCCACATAGGCCGCGTTCAGCCGCTCGAATTCGGCGCGCTCGGCGTCGGTGAGCGCGTCGAGCCCGGCGCTGGCCTGTTCGGCCGTCGATTCGGCGGTCAGCCGCCGCGCCGCCGCCAGCTTGCCCGCCAGATCGGGGTGCGCGCGCAGCACGGCGAGCCGTTCGTCCCGGCTGGCGGCGCGGAAGGCGCGCGCCAGCGCCGAGTGCACGCCCGCGGCGCTGTCATGCGCGGGGCCAAGCTCCAGCGCGTGGGCGCGTTCGGCCACCCAGGGCGAGTGCTCGAAGACCCCGCCGAAGCGCGCCACGAAGGCGGCGCGGTCCAGCGCCGAGGGGCGTTCCACGCGGCGGTGCGGATGCGTGGCCGCCCAGTGCCGCGCGATCTGCCCGCGCGTGGCGATCCAGATGTCGGGCTGCGCCTGCACATGGTCCAGAAACCGCAGCAGCGCCGCCGCCTTGCCCGGCCGCCCCACCAAGCGGCAGTGCAGCCCCACCGACAGCATTTTCGGCGCGCCGGCGCGGCCCTCGGCCAGCAGCACATCGACGCTGTCGCGCAGGTAGCGGAAGAACTGCTCGCCATCGGCCCAGCCCGGCGCGGCGGCAAAGCGCATGTCGTTGCATTCCAGCGTGTAGGGGATCACCAGCTGGTCGCGGGGGCCGGCCTCGATCCAGTGCGGCAGATCGTCGTCATAGGCGTCCGAGATCCAGTCCATCGTCCCCGTCTCGGCCACCAGTCGCACGGTGTTCATCGAACACCGCCCCGTGTACCAGCCGCGCGGGGGGGCGCCCGTCACCTCGGTGTGCAGCGCGATGGCGTCAGCGATGGCGGCGCGTTCCTCGGCCTCGGGCATGTCCTTGTGCTCGATCCATTTCAGCCCGTGGCTGGCGATCTCCCACCCCGCGGCCTGCATCGCGGCCACCTGTTCGGGGCCGCGCGCCAGCGCCGTTGTCACGCCGAACACCGTCACCGGCAGGGCGCGCGCGGTGAACAGCCGGTGCAGCCGCCAGAACCCCGCCCGCGCGCCGTAGTCGTAGATCGATTCCATGTTCCAGTGCCGCGCCCCGGGCCAGGGCTGCGCGCCGGGAATGTCGGACAGGAACGCCTCGGACGCCGGGTCGCCGTGGAGCAGGCAGTTCTCGCCGCCTTCCTCGTAGTTCAGCACCAGCGACAGGGCGAGCTTCGCACCGCCGGGCCAGCGCGGATCGGGGGGGCGGGGGCCGTGGCCGGTCATGTCGCGGGGGTATCGGTGCATCTGCGGGGCCTTCGCTGCGGGACCGGACCACTTAACCAGCATCCGCGCGGCTGTGAAAGGGGCTCTGGTCTTGGCCGCCCTCCTGCGGCACAACAGGCGCATGCACCACTCACCCGAGGCTCCGTGATGACCGGATTTCTGACCACCCATGTTCTGGACACCGCGCGCGGCCGCCCCGCGGCGGGGCTGCGCATCGCGCTTTACCGGATCGATGGCGAGACCCGCACGCCGCTCGCCGAGGCCGTGACCAATGCCGACGGCCGCACCGACACCCCGATCCTGCCGGCCGAGGGCTTCGGCACCGGCACCTATGAGCTGGTCTTCGCCGCCGGGGACTATCTGCGCGCCACCGGGCAGGCGGGCGACGCGCCGCTGTTTCTGGACACGGTGCCGATCCGCTTCGGCATCGCCGATCCCGCCGCGCACTACCATGTGCCGCTCTTGCTGTCGCCCTACGGCTATTCGACCTATCGCGGCAGCTGAGCCGCGCTGCCCGCTGCGCGGGCACCCGGCGCGGCACATGGGCGCGCGGGGACGATGCCCAATTCACAACCGCGCCCGGCCGGGTATAGGCTGGGCGCGCCGTCAAAGGCAGCGCAGAAGGGACCACCGATGTTCGAACTCGCCGTGCTGGGATCGTGGGCCGAATTCGCGATTCGCTGGTTGCATGTGATCACCGCGATCGCGTGGATCGGGTCCAGCTTCTATTTCATCGCGCTCGACCTGGGGTTGCGGCGCGCGCCCGGCATGCCCGCCGGCGCGCATGGCGAGGAATGGCAGGTCCACGGCGGCGGCTTCTACCATATCCAGAAATACCTGGTCGCCCCCGAGCGGCTGCCCGATCACCTGACCTGGTTCAAATGGGAAAGCTATGCCACCTGGCTGTCGGGCTTCGCGCTGATGGCGGTGATCTATTACGCGGGCGCCGAGTTCTACCTGATCGACCCCGCGCGCGCCGATCTGGCGGTGTGGCAGGCGGTGCTGGTGTCGGTGGCCTCGCTTGGCCTGGGCTGGCTGATCTATGACCGGCTGTGCAAATCGGCCTTCGGGGCCGACAACAACCGGCTGATGGTGCTGCTGTTCGTCCTGCTGGTGGCGGCGGCGTGGGGCTATGCACAAGTGTTCACCGGGCGCGCGGCGATGCTGCATCTGGGCGCGCTGACGGCGACGATCATGTCCGCGAACGTGTTCTTCATCATCATCCCCAACCAGAAGATCGTGGTCGCCGATCTGCGCGCGGGGCGCACGCCGGACGCGAAATACGGCGTGATCGCCAAGCAGCGTTCGACCCACAACAATTACCTGACGCTGCCGGTGATCTTCCTGATGCTGTCGAACCATTATCCGCTGTCCTTCGGCACCGACCATATCTGGGCCATCGCCGCGCTGGTGTTCCTGATGGGGGTTACGATCCGGCATTTCTTCAACACCATGCACGCGGGCGGCGGGTATCGGTGGTGGACCTGGGCGGCGACCGTGCTGTTGTTTCTGGGCGCGGTGTGGGTCTCCACGCTGGGCCAGCCCGCGGCGGCCGAGGATGACGACGACCTCGCCGCGCTGACCCCCGCTGCGGCGCGCTTCGCCCAGGATCCGGCGTTCGAGGATGTCTACTGGACCGTGGTCGGCCACTGCTCGATGTGCCACGCGCGCGAGCCGGGCTGGCCGGGGCTGCACTGGGCGCCGGGCGGCGTGGCGCTGGAGACCGAGGCGCAGGTCGCCCGCGCGGCGCGCACCATCTACCTGCAATCGGGGCGCAGCCACGCCATGCCGCCCCCCGCGACCGTGGTCATGCACGCGCAGGACCGCGCGCTGATTTCCGACTGGTATCGCCGGGCCGCAGCGGCGCGGTGAGCGTCTTGTCCACCCAACCGCCCGATACAGCGGCTCAGCGCCCGCGACAGCCCGCTTGACCTGCAAAACCAGCACGGGCTGGGGCGACAGGGTCGGTCAAGACCCCCCACTCATGCCGCGAAATCCGTGATCACCGCCACACCCGGCGGGGTGGGGCCGTCGAAGGCGGCAAGCTCGGCGCTGGCTTGCGACAGCGGCACCTCGCGCGCGACCAGCGGCGACAGGTCCACCCGGCCGGTCGTGACCAGCCCCAGCAGCGACGGGAACTTCCACGCCGGCATCCCGCGCGTGCCGTAGAGTGCCAGATTGCGGGTGTAGACCGTGTTCATGTTGATCTCCATCCGCGCCGTGTGGCCGATGGGCATGCCGACCTGCAGGTGCCGGCCCAGCGGGCGCAGGCACTCGATCGAGGCGTTGGTCGTGGCCTCGATCCCCAGCGCCTCGAGCGAGACATGCGCCCCGCCGCCGGTGATGTCGCGGATCGCCTCGGCCACGTTGCCGTCGCGGGCATCCACCGCGGCTTCGGCGCCCAGCGCGCGGGCGTGGTCCAGCTTTTCGGGCACCACGTCCACCACCACCACCCGCGCG
>PUOA01000018.1 GCA_003551925.1 Paracoccaceae bacterium | reverse complement strand
CAAGCGCTGTTTTCCCGAGCGCAAGCGCTGTTTTCCCGAGCGCAAGCGCTGGCTTGGCGTGCCGCTGCGCCTATCCGCCCGGCACCAGCAGCGACGCGAGGCGGCGCATCGCCAGGCAATAACCCTCGACCCCGCAGCCGGCGATCACCCCGTCGGCGCGCAACGAGACATAGGAGCGGTGGCGGAACGCCTCGCGCCGGTGGATGTTGGAGACGTGAACCTCGATCACCGGGCCGTCGAAGGCGTTGAGCGCATCGAGGATCGCCACCGATGTGTGCGTGTAGGCGCCGGGGTTGATCACGATCCCCGCCGCCCGTTCGCGCGCGGACTGGATCGCATCGATCAGCGCGCCCTCATGGTTGGACTGAAACGCCTCCAGGCCCAGGCCGAGTTCGGCTGCAAGCGCGGCCGCGCGCGCCTCGACATCGGCGAGCGTGTCGGCGCCGTAGATCGCGGGCTCGCGCGCGCCCAGAAGGTTCAGGTTGGGGCCGTTGATCAGCAGGACGAGCGGCGGCATCGGGCGTTCCTTGGAGAGGGGCGCTCCCTGGTCGGGCATCGCCGCCAAGGTGACCCCGAAGCGCCGCGGCGTCAATCCCGCGGCGGCGCGTCGTCGCCGTCGGGCGTGTAGCGTCGGTCCATGGCGCTGATCCGCGGCACGGTCCCGGTATCGGGGCGCGAGCGGGTCTGCAGCACGGGGCGGTTGGCCGAGACATCCGCCCGCCCCTCGCGCAGCAGGATATAGAGCCCGCTGGCGATGATCACCGCCGCGCCCAGCACCGTGCCGCCATCGGGCAACTCGGCGAAGAACAGCCAGCCGAAGAGCGCCGCCCACAGGATCTGCGAATACTGCATCGGCGCGATCAGCACCGCCTCGGACGCCTTGTAGGCCGCAATCACGCCCAGGCTGCCGATGAAGGCCAGCACCGCAATGGCGCCCAGCGCGGCGAAATCGGTCAGCGGCATGGGCTGATAGACAAAGGGCAGCGCCAGCGCCATCACCACCAGATTGGCCATCATCGGATAGAGCAGCAGCACCACGTTGCGCTCGTCAGGCCCGATCCGGCGCACGATGATCGACGCCAGCGCGCTGCCCACCGCCGCGATCAGCGCCGCGGCGTGGCCCAGGCCCAGCTCGGCCCCGCCGGGGCGCAGCACGATCAGCACGCCCGCCAGCCCCACCAGCACCGCACCGCCGCGATGGATGCCCACCCTTTCGCCCAGGATCGGGATCGACAGCAGCGTGATCAGCAGCGGCGCGGCGAAGAGGATCGCGTAGACCTGCGTCAGCGGCAGCACCGAGAACGCATAGAACACCGATACCCCGGTCACCACCGCCGCGCCGGTGCGCAACGCCACCCAACCCGGATGGCGCGGCAGCAGCGTGCCATCGGTGCGGTCGCGCATCAGCATCAGCATCGCGAAGGGCAGCCCCAGCAGCACGCTGAAGAACACGATCTGGAACGCGGCATAGGTGCCGCCCAGCGATTTCACCACCGCGTCGTGGCCCGAGAACAGCGCGAAGGCGACAAGTGCGATCAGCGGGCCGCGCAGGGAGCGCGCTTGCGAAGACATGGGAGCGGTCCGTCGGTTGCCACGTCATGTTGGCGCTAGCATGGGGGCGGGTGCGGATCAAGCACCCCGACGTCCCCCGCAGCGCCGCCGAAGGGCTGGGAAAGGCCGTCGCGGCGCTGTATGTGACACTGTCATGACAAACGATCTGCTGGTGCTTCTGGGGGGTGTCGGGCTGTTCCTGTTCGGGATGCAGACCATGACCGACGCTCTGCGGGCGCTGTCGTCGGAAGGCGCGCGCGCGGTGCTGGCGGGGTTCACGCGCACGCCGTTTTCGGGCGCGGTGACGGGTGCGCTGACCACCGCGACGGTGCAATCCTCGACCGCGACGATGGTGACCACGGTGGGCTTCGTGGGCGCGGGGCTCCTGGGCTTCCAGCAGGCGCTGGGGATCATCTTCGGCGCCAGCATCGGGACCACGATCACCGGCTGGATGGTGCTGTTTCTCGGCATTCGGCTGCCGCTGGCGGCGGCGGCGCTGCCGGTGCTGTTCATCGCCGCGCTGCTGCGGGTGCTCAGCACCGGGCAGATCGCGCGTGTGGCGATGGCGGTGGCGGGGCTGTGCCTGGTGTTTCTGGGCATCGACCTGATGCAGGACGGGCTCGCCGCCTACGAGGACCGCCTGACGCCCGGCAGCTTCCCCGCGCCCACGCTCACGGGGCGGCTGCAACTGCTGGGGATCGGGCTGGTGGTGACGCTGGTCACGCAATCCTCGAGCGCCGGGGTGGCGGGGACACTGGTGCTGCTGTCGACAGGCGCGGTCAACTTCGAGCAGGCCGCCGCGCTGGTGATCGGCATGCATATCGGGACCACCTTCACCCCGCTTCTGGCCGCGATCGGGGGCACCGTGGCGGTGCGGCGCACGGCGGTGGCCAACATCGTCTACCACGCCGCCAGCGGACTGCTCGCGCTCGCCTTCATCGACGCGGCCGCCGCGATCCTGGGCCACGCGCCCGCGCGCGAGGCCGCGCAGGTGGGGCTGGTGGCGTTTCACACCGGCTTCAACGTGATCGGCGCGGCGGTGATGCTGCCGCTGACGGCCCCCTTCGCGGCGCTGATCGAACGCGTCGTGCACAGCGAGGCCCGCGCCCCCGACGCGGGACTGGACCGGCAATCGCTCGCCGATCCGGCCAGCGCGCTCGATGCGCTCAGCACCACGGCCGCTGCGCTGACGCGCGAGATGTTCGGCGGGCTCGCACAGGCGCTGACCCCCGGCCAGCCGCTGACGCATCTGACGCCGCTGCGCGCGCGCGCGCAGCGCATGCTCGAGGCGATGCACGACTACCACGCCCGGATCCCGGCGCGCAGCGACCGCGGCGCCGAACTGTCGCGAAGCGAGGCGCTGTGGCATCTGCAGGATCACCTGTCGCGGCTTCTCTATCGGATGGGTCAGCAGACACGGCTGTCCTCGGCGCTCGCCGATCCCGCGCTGCGGCGCCATGCGCGGTATCTGGGGCTGCTGCTCGCGCGGCACGCCGAGGGCGCGCCGGTGCATGCAAGGCTCGAACGCCTCGGCCGGCGCCTGGCCGCGCGCGAACACCGCCTGCGCCGCGAGGTGATGCGCGCGGGCCTGCCGCCGGCGCGGCTCTTTGCGTTGACCGACAGCCTGCGCTGGCTGCGGCGCAGCTGCGCGCATGCCGAACGGATCGCGCACTACGCCGCTCTCGCCCGCCCGGACCCTGCACCGCCCGCAGCGCTGCGCCCGCGCGAGGACAGCGCCGCCGATCCCGCGCCCACGGACGCGCCGGAACCGCCCACCGCGCCGCGCGACTGAGCCCGCCGGCCGGGGCCAGGCGCGACTGCGCCGCGCGGGCCGTGCCCGCGCGGCGCCGGGCCCAACCGCAGCGTGCGGCGCCCTTCGGGCGCCGCATGATGTGGGCGGGAGCGCCCCCGTCGCCCCCGCAGTTGCGGCAGATCAAGGAAACCATCCGCCGCCCCGCTACACTTCGCCGCATGACCCACCCTGACCCCGCCCAGTCCGACCGCGCGGCGGTGTTCCGCGCCGAAGGCGTCACCCGCGTCTACCGCACCGGTGCGGTCGCGGTGCACGCGCTGCGCGGCGTCGATCTGCGGCTCGACGAGGCCGAGATGGTTGTCCTGCTCGGCGCCTCGGGGTCGGGCAAGTCCACGCTGATGAACATCCTCGGCGCGCTCGACCCCCCCACCGAGGGCCGCGTGTTCTTCCGCGACCGCGACCTGACCCGCGCCAGCGACCGCCAGCTCACCGCGTTCCGGCGCGACCATGTCGGCTTCGTGTTCCAGTTCTACAACCTCGTCCCCAGCCTCACCGCGCGCGAGAACGTCGCGCTGGTCACCGAGATCGCGCGCGATCCCATGACCCCCGAAGAGGCGCTCGCGCGGGTCAACATCGACCACCGCATGGACCACTTCCCGGCCGAGCTGTCGGGCGGCGAGCAGCAGCGCGTGGCCATCGCCCGCGCCATCGCCAAACGCCCCGAGGTGCTCTTGTGCGACGAACCCACCGGCGCGCTCGACTCGACAACCGGCGTGCAGGTGCTCGAGGCGCTGGCGCAGGTGAACGCCGATCTGGGCACCGCAACGGTGCTGATCACCCACAACGCCGACATCCAGCGCATCGCCGACCGCGTGGTGGTGCTCGCCGATGGCCGCGTGGTCCGCGACGAGGTCAACACCGAGCGCATCGCCCCGTCCGAGGTCTCGTGGTGAGCCCGCTCGACCGCAAGCTGCTGCGCGATCTGCGCCGGATCTGGGCGCAGACGCTGGCCATCGCGCTGGTGCTGGGCTGCGGCATCATGCTGCTGGTGGCCGCACAGGCGACGCAGCGCACGCTGATCGACAGCCAGGCCGCCTATTACGAGCGCCACGCCTTCGCCGACGTCTTCGCCAGCGTCTCCCGCGCCCCGCGCGCGGTGGTCGACGAGATCGCGGCGCTTGACGGTGTGGCCCGCGCCGACGGGCGGATCGGCTTTCACGCCGTGCTCGACATCGCGGGGATGCGCGAACCCGCGATGGGTCGCGTGGTCTCGTTGCCGCGCGACATCGACGCCATGCTCAACCGCCCCCTGCTGCGACACGGCCGCCTGCCCGACCCCGAGGCCGCCGACGAGGTGCTGGTCAACGAGGCCTTCGGGCGCGCCAACGAGCTGACCCCCGGCGCCCGGTTCGACGCCATCATCGGCGGACAGCTGCGCAGCCTGCGCGTGACCGGCTGGGCGCTCTCGCCAGAATTCATCTACACCGTCGGCCCCGGCAACCTGATGCCCGACGACCGCCGCTACGGCATCATCTGGATGTCGGAACCCGCCGCCGCGGCGGCGCAGGCGATGCAGGGCGCGGTGAACGAGATCTCGCTCCAGCTGACCCCCGCCGCCGACCCGCGCGCGGTGACCGACGCGCTCGACCGGCTGCTGGCGCGTCATGGCGGCACCGGAGCGCATGGGCGCGACCGGCAGTCCTCGCACGCGTTTCTGGACGGCGAATTGCAGCAGCTCGGCGCGCTCGCCACCTACCTGCCGCCGGTGTTCCTGCTGGTGGCGGCGTTTCTGGTCAACATGGTGATGACGCGGCTGATCGCGCTCGAACGCACGCAGATCGGCCTTCTGAAGGCCGTGGGCTACACCACGACCGAGATCGCGGGCCACTACCTCAAGCTCGCCGCGCTGATCGGCGTGGTGGGCGCGGCGCTCGGGGCGGGCGTGGGCTGGCTGCTGACCGACGCGATGCTGGCGCTCTATGTCGAATTCTTCGGCTTTCCCTTCGTGATCCGCGACACCGGCGCGGGGCCGATGGCGCTGGGCGCGGCGCTGGGAATGGCGACGGCGATCCTCGGCGCCGCGCGCGCGATCTGGGCCGCTGTCCGGCTGCCCCCGGCCGAGGCGATGTCCCCCCCCGCGCCGCCGCGCTTCAGCCGCGGGCGCGCCGACCGCGCGATCGCGTGGCTGCGGCTGCGCCAGACCACGATGATGATCCTGCGCTCGATCCTGCGCTGGCCCGGGCGCGCGGCGATCACGCTGTTCGGGGTCGCGGCCTCGGTCGCGGTGCTGGTGTCGTCCTACTTCTTCTTCGACGCGCTCGATGTGATGACCGACACGGTGTTCTCGCAGTCCAACCGCCAGAACCTGACCCTGACGCTGGCCGAGCCCGCCCCCGCCCGCGCCGTTCAGGACGCGCAAACGCTGCCCGGCGTGATGGTGGCCGAAGGCGGCTTCGCCACGCCCGTGCGGCTGACCCACGGCCACCGTGACCGGCTCACCAGCCTGCAGGGGCATTTCGAGGACGCCTCCCTGCACCGGCTGATCGACGATGACGGCCGCGCCATCGCGCTGCCTCCGCAGGGGCTGGTGCTGCCGCAGATGCTCGCCGACGCGCTCGGCGCGGCCCCGGGCGACCGGCTGGCGGTGGAATTGATGGCCCCCCCGCGCGAGGTGCTGACACTGCCGGTGGTCAGTGTGATCCCGCAAGGGCTGGGCCAGGAGGCGCATATCGCCGCGCCGGCGCTGTTCCAGGCCATGCGGACCGAGCCGCGCGTGAGCCATATCCACCTGTTGGCCGACACCGACCATGCGGGCGCGCTGTATGCGGCCGTCAAGCGCACCCCGGCGCTGGCGGGGCTCTCCGACTGGACCGAGGTCCGCCGCCAGTATGACGAGACCATCGCCGAGACGCTGCTGACCATGGTCGCCATCTACACCGCCATCGGCGTGCTGATCACCATCGGCGTGATCTACAACGCCGCGCGTATCCAGCTGTCGGAACGCGCCCATGAACTCGCCAGCCTGCGCGTGCTGGGGTTTTCGCGGCGCGAGGTCAGCTACGTGCTGGTGGGCGAGATGATGCTGCTGACCGCCATCGCGATCCCGCCGGGCTGGGTGCTTGGCACATGGTTCGCCGAAGGCACCGCCGAGGCGCTGTCCACCGACATGGTGATGATCCCCTTCGCGATCTCGCGCCGAACCTATGCAATGGCGGCGGTGGCGGTGGCGCTCGCGGCGCTGGGGTCGGTGCTGATCGTGCGGCGGCGGCTGGACCGGATCGATCTGGCAACCGCGCTCAAGGCGCGCGAGTGACGACATGAGGGAGCAAGCGACATGAAACTCGGCGGCAAGATCGCAAGCGTGGTGGGCGTGGCGGCGCTGGGGGCGGCGCTGTGGTGGGCCTTCACTCCCGACCCGGTGGCGGTGGACATGGCCACCGCCGAGCGCGCACCGATGGTGGTGACGGTCGCGGCCGAAGGCGTGACGCGCACCCGCAACCCGTATCTGGTCACCGCGCCGCTGGGCGGGACCACCGCGCGCTCGCCGGTGGAACTGGGCGATCGCGTGGTCCGCGACGAGACCGTGGTCGCGGTGATCCGCCCCGCCGCGCCGGCCTTTCTGGACGCGCGCACCCGCCGGCAGGCCGAGGCCGCGGTGACCGAGGCCGAAGCCGCGCTGCGCGTGGCCGAATTCCAGCTCGACCGCGCCGAGGGTGATCTGGAACACGCCGAAACCGCGCTCGCGCGCAACCGCGAGCTGGCCGCGCGCGGGGTGATCCCGCAGCGCGTGCTCGACGATGCAGAAGCCGCGGCGCGGACGGCCCGCACCGCGCTCGAAGCGGCGCAATCCCAGCGCGACCTGCAACGCGCGACGCTGGCGCGCGCCGAGGCGCAGCTGATCGACCCCGACCTGCCCGCGACCGACGCCGCGCCGGGCGAGTGCTGCGTGCAGATCACCGCGCCCGCGAGCGGCACGGTCCTGTCGCTCGAAAGCGCCTCGGCGCGCGTGGTGCAGCCGGGCGAAGCGCTGCTGAGCATCGGCGATCTGGACGAGCTGGAAATCGAGCTCGACCTGCTGTCCACCGACGCGGTACGCGTGCGCCCCGGCGCGCGGGCCGAGATCGATGGCTGGGGCGGCGACGGCGCACTCGCCGCGACCGTGCGCCGGGTGGACCCGGCGGGCTTCACCCGCGTCTCGGCGCTGGGGATCGAGGAGCAGCGCGTGCGCGTGATCCTCGATTTCGACGACGGCCCCGACACGCGCCCCGGCCTGGGCGAGCGCTTCCGCGTCTTCGTCCGCGTGGTGGTGTGGGAGGAGGAGGACGTGCTGCAGGTCCCGCAAAGCGCGCTGTTCCGCGCGGGCGGCGGCTGGGCGGTGTTCCGCGTCACCGAAGGCCGCGCCGAGCTGCGCGCGGTCGAGATCGGCCAGCGCCACGACGCCACCGCGCAGGTGCTGGCCGGGCTGGAGCCGGGCGACCGGGTGGTCGCCTTCCCCGGTACACGTGTGAGCGACGGTGCAGCGGTGCGCGCGCGCGACTGATCCGGCCCCGGCCTGCACCCCGCCCGACCCGGCGCGCCCACCCACCCACCCGTCGCGCGCCGCGCCGGGCGGGGTGCAGGCCGGGGGTCACGGCTTGGAAACGCGCCGCAGCTCGTTCAGAACGAAAACGCGGATCGCCGAGGCGAGCCCGACATCGCCGCGTGCGGCGTCGATATCGGCGGCGAGCGCGTTGAGCGCCACGCCGCGGGCGCGGGCGATGCGGCGGAACTCGGTCCAGAACGCATCTTCGAGCGACACGCTGGTGCGGTGCCCGCGCAGCGTGAGCGAGCGTTTGACCGGTCGCGCGCTCATGCCTCTGTGTCGTCGGGGTGGTCGCGGCGATGGCCGTCGAGGTGCCGCACCGCCGACACAGCCCGCGCCGCCTCTGCGGCGCGCTGCGCTTTTGTCCGGCCGTGTTTCAGCGCGTTTTCGTCGCCTTGCTGGCGTTTCTTCAGCCTCGCGCGGGCCTTGCGGGCGGTGCGGAGGTTGATCGGCCCGGCCATGCACGTGCTCCGCTCAGGCGTTCACATCAACCACGACGCGGCCCTGCACCCGGCCTTGCAGGATGTCGGCGCCAAGCTGGGGCAGATCGGCCAGCGTGGCGGGGCGGACCATCGCGTCGAGCTTCTCCATCGGCAGATCGCGCGCGATCCGGCCCCAGGCGCGCAGGCGGTTGTCATAGGGTTGCATCACCGAATCGATCCCCAGCAGGTTTACCCCGCGCAGCAGGAACGGGATCACCGTGGCCGGCAGCGCCGCGCCGCCTGCCAGACCCACCGCCGCGACCGAGGCGCCATACTGCATCTGCCCCAGCACGCGGGCGAGCATTGCGCCGCCCACCGCGTCCACGCAGCCCGCCCAGTTTTCCGATTCGAGCGGGCGCTTAACGGGTTCGGCCAGATCTCCGCGCGGCACGATCCGGCTGGCGCCGAGATCGCGCAGGTAGCTTTCCGTTTCGGGGCGGCCGGTGACAGCGGCGACCTCGTGGCCCAGCGCGGCCAGCAGCGCCACGGCGACCGAGCCGACGCCCCCCGCCGCCCCCGTCACCAGCACCGGCCCCGCACCGGGCTTCAACCCGTGGTCTTCGAGCGCCATCACCGCGAGCATCGCGGTGAACCCGGCGGTGCCCACCGCCATCGCCTGCCGCGTGCTCAGCCCCTCGGGCAGCGGGACCAGCCAGTCGGCGCGCACGCGGGCCTTCTGCGCGTAGCCACCCCAGTGCACCTCGCCCACGCGCCAGCCGGTCAGCACCACCTTGTCGCCGGGGGCGTAACGCGGATCATCGCTGGCCTCGACCGTGCCGGCGAAGTCGATGCCGGGAACGTGCGGATACCTGCGCACCAGCCCGCCGCCGGGACCGATGCACAGCCCGTCCTTGTAGTTCAGCGTCGAAAACTCGACCGCGACAGTGACGTCGCCCTCGGGCAGGCGCCCGTCTTCGAGCGTCGTGACCTGAGCCTCGGTCTTGCCGTCTTCATCCCTGGTGACAAGAAGCGCCTTGAAGCCCATGATATTCCTCCATTTTGCGCGGCCATACCGAGCGTGCCCCGCGTGCAGTGTCAGCGCAGAGCGTGCCAGACCGCGCGCCCGCGCACAATCGCAAACCTCTTGCCCCCATGCGAGGGCTTGAACCGGCGGCAACGGCCCCATATCTAAGCCTTGTCCCGCAAGGGACTATGGACATAAACGCGCTCGTAATAAGCGGATCGGACCCGGGGGCGGTACCCGGCGGCTCCACCAACCACCCGGTCATTGGCGGGACATGGGGCCGAAACAGGATCGACGAACGTCTAAAGGGGTTTGCTTTGTCCCGGTGAGCGACCACCGTTATCGGTGCATCAAGTACAGTTGCCAATGACAACCGTGCTCCGGTCGCAGTCGCAGCGTAAGCTGCCACGGACCGAAAACTAAGCCCTTGCGCCTAGCAGCGCAAGGCGGGGTTCGCAGGCACCTGGCAACAGAAGCCTGCACTT
>PUOA01000071.1 GCA_003551925.1 Paracoccaceae bacterium | reverse complement strand
TCGAAGAAGCTCGACACCTGCCGGCCCACCAGCATGGTGACCTGCACCACGCCGCCCGCGAGCATCGCCGGCCCCATGATCACCGCCAGCCGCCTGAGCTCGGGCGACGGGCGCGGCCAGCGCGGGCGCAGCACGAAGCCCGCGCGCGCGGCGGCCCACCACATCACGCCCAGCTGCAACACGCCCGCCACCGGCATCGCCCAGACCAGCGCGTCGCCAATGGGCCAGCCGGAGCGGTCCGCCAGCACCGCAGCGGCGATGAACACCATGTTCAGCAGCGTCGGCACTGCCGCGCCCGCGGCGAAGCGGCCGGCCGAATTCAGGATGCCCGTCAGCAGCGCGGTGAGCGAGATCAGCAGGATGTAGGGAAAGGCGATGCGGGCATAGACCACCGCCAGGTCGAAGCGCTCGTCGCCGCGAAAGCCCGCGGCCATCGCCAGGACCAGCCACGGCATCGCCAGATGCGCCAGCGCCGAGAACACGATCAGGAACAGCGCCAGCGCCGAAGCTGCGTTGCGCGCGAACCCCATCGCATCCTCGCCCCGTTCGAGCTTCTTGGCGAACATCGGCACGAAGGCCATGTTCATCGCGCCCTCGGCGAAGAAACGGCGGAACATGTTGGGCAGGGCGAAGGCCACCAGGAAGGCTTCGGCCACCGGTCCCGCACCCAGATAGGCGGCGATCACCACATCGCGCGCGAAACCGAAGATGCGGCTCACGAAGGTCCAGACGCCCACCGTCAGGAACCCCGAAATCAGGCGGATCGGTGTCACGGTTGCGCAGCCCCCGGACACAGGCGCCACTGCGCAGGCGGCGCAGACGACTGCGCAGCGCCCGCGGGGCGCGCAGGGTGGGTGGGTGGGCGCGGCCCGCGGGCGCTTGCCCGGTCGGGGCCGGGTCGGGCACCCCTCATCCCTCGGCCCGCTCGGCGCCCGCCCGGATCGCCGCGCGCAGCTTGCGCTCCAGCGACTCGCGGCGTGGTTTCGCGTGCAGCTTCAGCCCGAACATGTCCTTGACATAGAACGTGTCGACCACCTGCGCGCCATAGGTGGCGATCACCGCGCTGGCGATCGAGATGTTGTTCTCGGCCAGCGTCCGCGTCAGATCGTGCAGCAGGCCGGGGCGGTCGCGGGTGTCGACCTCGATGATGGTATAGAGGTCCGAGCCGTCATTGTCGAAGGCGATGTTGGTGGGCACGCGGAAGCCGCGCTCGCGCTTGCGGATGCGGTCGCGATCCTCCAGCGCCTTTTCGGCCACCACTTCGCCCGCGAAGGTGCGTTCGATCATCTTGCGCAGCCGTGGCAGACGCTCCTCTTCATAGGGGTGGCCCTCGCCGTCCTGGACCCAGAACACCGCCGTGGCGAACCCGTCCTTGGACGTATAGGTGCGCGCATCCACGATATTCGCGCCGACCAGCGCCAGCGCCCCCGACAGCCTGGAGAAGGCGCCCGGATGATCGGCCATGGCAAAGCAGATCCGCGTGGCGTCGCGCGCGGGTTCGGCTGTCACGTCGATCCGGATCTCGTCGGTGCCGATGCCCTGCAGCAGCCGCGCGAAGACCACATGCGTGTCGGTTGCCAGCCCCTGCCAGTAGGGGCCGTAATGGCGCGCGGTCTCGGTGCGCAGATCGGCGCGGGGCCAGTCGCCCAGCGCCGCGCGCAGCGCGCGCTTGGCCTCGCCCTCGCGCTTGTCGCGGTTGAGCGCCTCCAGCCCGTCCTCGAGCGCCGTGGCGGTTTCGCGGTAGAGCTGGCGCAGCAGCATTGCCTTCCAGTTGTTCCATGTGCCAGGACCCACCGCGCGGATGTCGCACACGGTCAGCACCGTGAGCAGGTCCAGCCGCCGGCGCGACTTCACCGCCTTGGCGAAGTCGCGCACGGTGCGCGGTTCGGCGATGTCGCGTTTCTGCGCGGTGTCGGACATCAGCAGATGGTGGCGGACCAGCCATTCGACCGTCTCGGCCTCCTCGGTGCTCAGGCCGAAGCGCGGCGCCAGCCGCCGCGCGATCTGCGCGCCCAGCACCGAATGATCCTCGGGCTGGCCCTTGCCGATGTCATGCAGCAGCAGCGCGACATACAGCACCTTGCGGTTCACCCCGTCGTCGAGGATGCGCGAGGCGATCGGCAATTCCTCGACCAGCTCGCCGCGTTCGATCTGCGCAAGCGTGCTCAGGCACTGGATCGTGTGTTCGTCCACCGTGTAGTGGTGGTAGACGTTGAACTGCATCATCGCCACGATGCGCTCGAACTCGGGGATGAAGGCGCCCAGCAGGCCGACCTCGTTCATGCGGCGCAGCGCGCGGCCCGGATCGCCGTGTTTCAGCAGCAGGTTCAGGAACAGCGTGTTGGCCTTGCGGCTGGCGCGCAGGCGCGCGTCGATCCGGTGCAGGTTGGCGCCGATCAGCCGCATCGCGTCGGGGTGGATCAGATGCCCGGTGCGCAGGCCTTCCTCGAACAGCCGCAGGATGTTCAGCGGATCATCCAGCGCATGCGCCGGGTCGTCGAAGGTCACGCGTCCCTGTTCCAGCGCAAAGCCCGCGCGCAGCTTGCGGCGCCGGCGGAACAGCCCGATCAGCAGCGGCTCGCGCTTGACGTGGCGCGCCTCGAGCGCGGTCAGGAAGATGCGTGTCAGGTCGCCCACGCGGGTGGCGTGGCTGAAATAGGCCTGCATGAAATGCTCGACCGCGCGGCGCCCGCCATGATCGGCGAAGCCCATGCGCTCGGCGACCTCGACCTGCAGGTCGAAGGTCAGCTGCTCGACCGCGCGCCCGGTGATGTGGTGCATGTGGCAGCGCGTGGCCCACAGGAAGGTCTCGGCATCGTGAAAGGCCTGGTATTCCTCGGGGCGGAAGAAGCCCAGATCGACCAGCTCGGCGGCCTGTTCGACGCCGTGGATGTATTTCGCGATCCAGTAGAGCGTCTGCAGGTCGCGCAGCCCGCCCTTGCCCTCCTTGACATTGGGCTCGAGCACGTAGCGCTGCCCACCCTGCTTGCGGTGGCGCTCCGAGCGTTCGGTCAGCTTGGCCTCGATGAACTCGCGCTCCGAGCGGCGGAAGAGCCCGGTCCACAGCTTGTCGTGCAGCGCGTCGGCAAGCGGCTTGTGCCCGAACAGGAAGCGGTGCTCCAGAAGCGAGGTGCGGATGGTGTAGTCGTCCTTGCCCAGCCGCAGGCAGTCGTCGATCGTGCGGCTTGAATGCCCGACCTTCATCTTGAGGTCCCACAGGATGTAGAGCGTCGATTCGATGACGTTCTCGACCCGGCCGGTGATTTTCCACGAACTCAGGAACATCAGGTCCACATCGGACATGGGCGCCATCTCGGCGCGACCGTAGCCGCCGAGCGCCAGCACGGCGATGCGCTCGGCCTCGGACGGGTTGGGGTTGGGGTGCAGATGGTTCTGCGCAACCCGCAGCGCCGAGGTGACGATCAGATCTGTCAGCCATGTCTGCGCGGCGACATAGGCGCGGGCCTGCACGGGGTTTGCGCGCAGCGCCTCGCGCAGGGTGTCGTCGCCGGCAGCGCGCGCCCGGGCAAGCACACGCACCGCCGCCTTGCGGCGCGCGGCGGTATCCTGGTCCGCCGCCAGCGCGGCCAGCAGATCGCGCTCCAGCGCCGCTGCATCCGCGATCCGCGCCGCGGGCACGATCAGGCCATCATCATGCGACGGGGGCGCGGGGAACGCGCTGGGGGTGTCGCGCTCGCTTGCGGACGGGGCCTTGGTCAGCGGCTCAGAAACCGGCTCCGGCAAAGCTTCGCGGGGCTGGGGCAATGACGGTGACCTCGTTGTTTTCGATGGTGGCAATGGCCAGCCCGCGCTCGTTGGTGCCGTCCGGCAGGAAGCGGAACACGCCGTTGACCCCGGCAAAGCCCGAAGGCTGCGCCACCCCCGCGGGGGTCAGCGCGTCGCGCGCACCGCTGCGCACCAGCGCGCCGATGGCGGCGATGCCGTCATAGCCCAGCGCGGCGATGGGGTGCGGGTCCGAGCCCACGCGGTCGCGGTAGCGCGCCTCGAACCGCTGGGTCAGGCGCGGGTCGGGCAGCGCGAACCAGCCGCCCTGCAGGCCCGAAAGTTCGAGCGTCTCGGGCGGGATATCCCAGCGCGTCAACCCGATGAACTGGAAATCCGACGGACGGACCCCGTTTTCGGGCAGCAACTGGGCAAGCAGCGGCAGCGCGCCGGCTGAACTGGCCGTGAAGAACAGCGCATCCGCTCCCGACGACCGTGCGGCCGAGGCGATCCGCGGCAGCGCGTCCACCACGCCTTGCTGCGAGAAGGCGTAGCTTTCCGTCGCAACCACATTCGCCGCGCTGCGTGCCGCGCCGCGCTGAATGGCACGGCTGGCGTTCTCGCCCTCGCTGGTGGTTTCCGACACGACCATCACGCGGCCGGCATCGTTCTCGGCGGCGTAGGCCAGAAGCCGCCGCGCCGTGTTCTCGAAGGTGGGGCCGAGCACGAACACGTTGCCGCCGGCGACATCGGTGTTGTTCGAAAAGCTCAGCACGGGGATGTTGCGCGGCGCCACGGTGCGCCCGACCGCAGCGGCGGATTCGCCGAAGACCGGGCCCAGGATGATCTGCGCGCCCTCGTTCACCGCGCGCGCGGCTTCGGATGCGGCGCGCTGCGCATCGCCGCCGGTCTGATAGACCCGCAGATCGAGTTGCACGCCCGACAGGTCCGCGATCGCCATCCGCGCGGCGTTTTCCAGGTTCGTGGCAAGGGTGTTGCGCCCCGAATCCGACGACCCACCGGGCACGAGCAGCGCGACCTGCACAGGGCGGTCGGGGTCCGCGCGCTGGGTCGTTGGTGCGGATATCTGCATCGTCGCCGGATCGCAGGCCGCAAGCGCAAGCAGCCCGCCCGCCGCGACGGTGGCGGGCATCAGGCGCCCCGCGCGCAGTGCGGCCATTCCCCTCGACAAGACCCGCATGATCGCAGACAACATCGAAAACCCCCTCACCTGTCTTCGCCGGCCGCGAGAGCCTACGCATTCCCCGGCGCGAAGTAAACTTTGGATTGGGCGCCGCCGCGATGACCTCAGCAACGACCGCCCCGGACAGCCCCGACCCCGAGCGCAGCGACGGCCCGGCGCGCGCCGTGACGCCGGGGCTGCACCTGATCGCCACCCCCATCGGCGCGGCGCGCGACATCACCTTGCGGGCGCTGGACCTGCTGGCCGGCGCGGATGTGCTGGCCGCCGAGGACACGCGCAGCCTGCGTCGGCTGATGGAACTGCACGGGATCTCGGTCGGCAGGCGGCCGTTGCTTGCCTATCACGATCACAACGGCCCCAGGATGCGCCCGCGGCTGCTGTCCGAACTCGCGGCCGGAAGAACGGTGGTCTACGCCTCCGAGGCGGGCACGCCGCTGGTGGCCGACCCCGGATACCAGCTGGTGCGCGAGGCGGTGGCGGCAGGGCACGCTGTCCATGCCGCGCCCGGCCCCTCTGCCGTGCTGACGGCGCTGGTCGTGTCGGGGCTGCCCAGCGACCGCTTCGCGTTCATGGGGTTCGCCCCCACGCGCAAGGGCGAGCGCGAGCGCGCCCTGCGTGCGGCGGCGGCGATCCCGGCGACGCTGATCTTTTACGAATCGCCGAGACGCGTTCATGAATTGTTGGCGAATATGGTGCAGGTTTTCGGAACGGCGCGCGATGCTGCGTTGTGCCGGGAATTGACCAAACGCCATGAGGAAGTGCTGCGCATGCCGCTGGGCGAACTCGTCGACCACCTGAAGGGCCGCGATCTGCGCGGCGAAGTCGTGCTCGTCGTGGACCGGGCGCGGACGGAGGGGTCCGATCCCGCCGCCATCGATGCGGCGCTTGTGACGGCACTGGCGCGCACGTCGCTCAAGGACGCTGTGGCCGAGGTCGCGGCCACCACCGGCGCCCCGCGCCGCATCGTCTATCAGGCCGCGCTGCGCCTGCAGGGGGAAACATGAAAGGGGCCGCCACGCACCGCGCGGGCGTCGCCGCCGAAGGCTGCGCGCTCGACACCTATCTTCGCGCCGGGCTGACGCTGGTTGCCGAGCGCTGGCGGGGCATCGCCGGTGAAATCGACCTCATCTTGCGCGACGGTCCGCTTCTGGTGTTCGTCGAAGTGAAGAAAAGCGGCAGTTTCGCACGGGCCATGGAACGGATGACGCCGCGCAAGGTCGAACGCATCCTGGCAACCGCTGAAGAATACCTTGGCCGGGCAGCGCTGCCGCAATGCACCGAAATGCGCTTCGATGTCGCGCTGGTCGAGGGCTCGGGCCGGGTGCAGGTGATCGAGAACGCGCTTGGTCCCTGACACAGGGTCGCTTCGCCCCCACGACCGGTCGTGACGCGGTTCGAACTGGCCGTGGCGGCTTTGCCCACGCGCCCGCTTGGCGCCGCCTCGCTGAAGGCGGATTGAAGCGGATTGAATCTGCGCCGCGAAAGCGTATCAAGGGATCGCGCGGCCAAGCGCGCGTTGCGGAGCAGAGGCTGGATGACCCTGAACGTTGCCTTTCAGATGGACCCCATCGCCGCGGTCGACATCGACGCCGACAGCACTTTCCGGCTGGCCGAGGAGGCGCAGGCGCGCGGGCACCGGCTGCATGTCTACACGCCTGATCACCTGCGCTTTCGTGAAGGCCGGATCACCGCGCTGGCCCATCCGGTCACGGTGCGCAGGGTGCGCGGGGATCACGCGGAACTGGGCGCCGCGGACGAGATCGATCTGGCGCGCATGGACGTGATCTGGCTGCGCCAGGACCCGCCCTTCGACATGGGCTACATCACCACGACGCACCTGCTGGACATGCTGCATCCGCGCACGCTGGTGGTCAATGACCCGTTCTGGGTGCGCAACTATCCCGAGAAGCTGCTGGTTCTGCAGTTCCCCGATCTGACGCCGCCGACGATGATTGCGCGCGATCTTGCCGCGCTGCGCGCCTTCAAGGCCGAACATGGCGACATCATCCTCAAGCCGCTTTACGGAAACGGTGGCGCGGGTGTCTTCCGGCTTGATCCCGCCGACCGCAACCTTGCGTCGCTGCATGAGATGTTCACGGGCTTCAGCCGCGAACCGCTGATCGCGCAGAAGTTCCTGCCGGCGGTGGAAAAGGGCGACAAACGCGTGATCCTGGTTGACGGGGAAGCGGTCGGCGCCATCAATCGAGTGCCCGCGGCAGGCGAGACACGCTCCAACATGCATGTCGGCGGGCGCCCCGAGAAGGTCGCGCTGACCGACCGCGACCGCGAGATCTGCGCCGCGATCGGCCCGCTCCTGCGCGAGAAGGGGCAGATCTTTGTCGGCATCGACATCATCGGCGACTGGCTGACCGAGATCAACGTGACCTCGCCCACCGGCATTCAGGAACTCGAGCGTTTCGACGGGATCAACGTCGCCGCCCGCATATGGGAGGCGATCGAGGCCCGGCGCGCGCCGTGAGCTGGCAACTCAAGGTTCTGCGCGTGGTCCTGCGCGCCGCCGTCAAGCCCTCGCTGCGCCGGCAGCGCGACAGCTACACTGCCCGGCGCGCTTTCGAGACCGGGGCCTGGATCAATGCGCGCGGCCGTCGGTTCTGGACCGCGTTCCACGACGCTCCGCTGGGCGCGGTCCCGGCCTTGTGGACCGAGCAACCCGGCGCGGGCGGCGCGCTGGTGCTCTATTTCCACGGTGGCGGCTACGTCACCGGCAGCCCGCGCACCCATGCGCCGCTCGCCCGTCAGCTGGCGCGGCGCGCGGGTGTGCCGCTGTGCCTGCCCGATTACCGGCTGGCGCCGGATCATCCGTTTCCCGCCGCATTTGACGATGCGGTCGCCGCGTGGGAGGGGCTGCTCGCCCGCGGCCACGCGCCCGGCCGCATCGTTCTCGCGGGCGATTCGGCGGGCGGCGGCATCGCGCTGGCGTTGCTGGGGCGGCTGTGTGCGACGAACGCCCCGCGCCCGGCGGGGGTGGTGGCGTTCTCGCCCTTTGTCGATCTGACCTATTCGGGCGCGTCGATCACCGAGAACGCGGCGCATGACATCCTCCTGCCGGTCGAGCGGCTGGAAACCCTGCGCGCGCGCATTCTGCAGGGCGCCGATCCCACCGACCCGCGGATATCGCCGCTTTTTGCCGACTTTCCGGGCGCCCCGCCGGTCCTGATCCAGGCTGCACGGACCGAGATCCTGCGCGATGACGCCACCCGCATGGCCGAGCGTCTGCGCGGCTTCGGGGCCGAAGTGCGCTGTGACATCTGGGGCAACCTGCCCCATGCCTGGCAGTTCTTCCCCGGCTGGCTGCCCGAAGCGCGCGCGGCCATCGCCCAGGCGGGCGGGTTCATTGCCGAACGGCTGGCCGCGCCCCCGCGCGCGAGCGATCACGGCCCGGTTTGAAGCAGTCGACCCATCCGCGCGGGATCAGGGCCGAAGGCGCCGCGGGGCTGCGCGGGCATGGCGGCTGGTGCCCTCAATTCCCGGGTGCCCTCGCTCGTTGTGCTTCGGACCGGACCTGCCGCGCCCTTCGGATGCTGAACGCCAGGTAGCCGAAGAACGCAGCGGGCATGACGAAGGTGTCATAGGCGACCCAGACATCGGTCGAGTAGTTGCGCCAGACGGCTTCGTTGGCGGCAGCCAGCACCAGCAGGACCGCGGCGAAGCGGCGGGTGAGGTAGGTCCAGCCCGCGGGCGACAGCGCCACCATCCCGCCCATGACGCCAGAGAGCCAGGCCGGCCCTCGCGCCAGCCCGACCCGGAGGATGGCCGAGAGGGTCAGTCAAGCCACGGTTGTCCGCATCTTGAAAAGCGCTCGTCGTTGAATCCCACGGTCAGCGCGGTCCGATCCCGGCGGCGTGCAGCGCGGTCTCGACCGGTTTGCTCATGCGGCTTTGGCGTCGGTTTCGCCAAGAACCTGAAGCCCCGCGAACAGCGGCCCCTGTCGCCACCAGAAGCCGATGCCGCCCTTGCGCCCGATGATCCGCGCGCCTTCCCGCTTGCGGAACGCCAGCAGCGCCTGTCCGGTGATCGGGTCCTTGTCGGACGCCGCCTCGGCCGGTTGCGGCCAGCGGCCGGGCTTGCGCAGAGGCTCGGTGATGTCGGCAAGGAGCCGCCCCGCGCTCTTCTTCGGCCAGGGCAGGTCCCGCTCGGGCCGTCCCGTCGCGGCATGGTCGAAACCGCCGACGATGGCGCGCCACCAGTCGAGGCCCGCCGGCGTGAAGGGCTCCACCGCCTCGCCCGGGCCCCACGAAGCCGACAGCAGCCTCCGGTCGCGCCGATGGTCCAGCGGGTTGGCGGTGAACAACACGCCCGAGCGTTCGGCGTCGATCATCCGCTGCACCACCACGGCAATGCCGTTCTCGGTCGTATCCAGCCCCACCCGCTTGCGATAGCTCACCGCGCGCGGGTTCCACAGCGAGGCCCAGGCACCGCGCACGGCCTCGGCCACGTCCTACGGCCCTTCGATGTGGTGGAAGGCGTGATGCTCGCCGCCAGAATCGCCCCAAGGCTCGCGCCCTTGCCCCCGGCAGGCGCCAGATCGGCGCTGCCGATGTCGTCAAGGGTCGCCGTCAATGCCGTCCGGTCGATGGCCATGATCGATCCCTCCATCACTGCTCCGGCGCATGAGCAGGCCGCGCGGGCTGATTGCCGTTCCCATTCCGACATTCGCAAGATGCGGCAGAGCGTCACGGATGCCGCCAGCCTGCCTTGACCTGGCTGAATAGGGCGATGCGGCCATCGACAAGGTCGAAACTGCGGACGCGAACATGGTGAAGGCGGGCGCGAGGGTGGCGACGGTGGAGATTCGCGGGTTGAGGTGCAGCGTCGCTGTTCCGGCCTGCCGTCCGACCGCATGCGGGCGCAGGGTTGCGCGCGGGCCGCGTCCGTGGATCAGGCGCAGGGCCCGAAACAGACGCGGTTGCTGCT
>PUOA01000111.1 GCA_003551925.1 Paracoccaceae bacterium | reverse complement strand
GGTCTACGGCTTCTTCCAGCATGATTTCTCGCAGGCGATACGGCAGGGCGGGTGGCGGCCCTTCGTGTTCATGCCGCACGGGCTGTGGGTGGCGTTCTTCATGCTGATGAGCTTCGTCGCGGCGCTGGCGATGCTGCGCGCGGCGGACATCGACACGCGGCTGCGCGCGGCGCTGGTGGCGCTGTGGCTGGCGGGAATGATGGTGGTGACGCGCAGCCTCGGCGCGCAGATGATGGCGGTGGTGCTGCTGCCGCTGGTGCTGGTGCTGAGCACGCGCCTGCAACTGGGCATCGCGGCCTCGATCGGGGCTGCGTCGGTGGTCTATCCGCTGCTGCGCGGGCTGGACATCGTGCCGGTGTGGCGGTTCCACGGCATGGTCCGGCAGATCGACGAAGACCGCGCCGGCTCGTTCGCGTTCCGGCTGTATCACGAGGACATGCTGCTGGCCCGCGCGGCCGAGAAGCCGCTGTTCGGCTGGGGCACCTGGGGGCGCAACCAGATCCGCGACCCGCTCTCGGGCGAGATCACGAGCGTTTCGGACGGGCACTGGGTGATCGTCATCGGGTCGCAGGGCTGGCTGGGCTATATCGCTACCTTCGGGCTGCTGGCGCTGCCGCTGGTGCTGCTGTGGTGGTGCGCGCGGCGCCTGCCGGCGCAGTCGCTCAACCCGTGGATCGGCCCGCTGGCGCTGATCCTTGCGTTCAACCTGCTCGACCTGATCCCGAACGCCACGCTGATCCCGTTCACCTGGCTGCTGACCGGCGCGCTGCTGGGCCATGCCGAACTCATGCGCGCCGAGCTGGGCGCGCGCGCGCGCGCCGAGGCCGCCCGGGCGCATTCGTCCGCCCGACGCGGCCTGCTGCCCACTGCGCGGCTGGGCGGCGCGGCTGGCCCGGACGCGGAGCCCGCAACCGCACCCCGCCGCGCGCCAACGGGGCTGCGTCCAGGACGAGGGAGCCCGCATGTCTGACCCGCACCCCCACACCGCCGATCCGCTGGCCGATGCCGACGAGACCGCCATCGCCATCATCGGCATGGCCGCGCATCTGCCCGGCGCAGGCTCGGTCGCCGCGTTCTGGGACAACCTGCGCGCCGGGCGCAGCGCCATCCGGCGGCTGGACGAGGACGCGCTGATCGCGGCGGGCGAGGCGCCGCTGCGCCTGCGCCAGCCCAACTACGTGCCCGCCGCCGCGCCCCTGGACGGGTTCGACACCTTCGACGCCGAGTTCTTCGGCTTCTCGCCCAAGGATGCGGCGATCCTCGACCCCCAGCACCGCCAGTTCCTCGAAGTCGCGTGGGAGGCGTTCGAGGATGCCGGCCACCCGCCGCACGCGCTCGCCCTGCCCGTGGGGGTGTTCGCGGGCTGCGGGATGACCGGCTACTTCTTCAACAACCTGTGCACCAACCCCGCGCTGGTCGAGGATGTGGGCCTGTTCCTGCTGCGCCATACCGGCAACGACAAGGACTTCCTGTCCACGCGCGTGAGCCACATCTTCAACCTGCGCGGGCCGTCGGTGAACGTGCAGACGGCGTGCTCGACCTCGCTCGTGGCGGTGCATCAGGCGGTGCAGGCGCTGCTGAACGGCGAATGCGACATGGCGCTGGCGGGCGGGGTGACGGTCGAGCTGCCGCACGGGCGCGGGTATCTCTACAAGGAGAACGAGATCCTGTCGCCCGACGGCGAATGCCACGCCTTCGATCACCGCGCGCAGGGGACCGTGTTCGGCTCGGGCGCGGGGGCGGTGGTGCTGCGCCGGCTGGCCGATGCGCAGGCGGCGGGCGACCGGATCATCGCCGTGATCCGCGGCAGCGCGATCAACAACGACGGCGCCGCGAAGGCCGGGTATCTGGCGCCCAGCGTCGAAGGCCAGGCCGATGCGGTGGCCGCCGCGCATGCGGTGGCGGGGGTCAGCCCCGACAGCATCGGCTATGTCGAATGCCACGGCACCGGCACCTATCTGGGCGACCCGATCGAGGTTGCCGCCCTCACCGACGCCTTTCGCCGCGGCACCGACGGGCGCGGGTTCTGCCGGATCGGGTCGGTCAAGACCAATATCGGCCATCTGGACACCGCCGCCGGGGTGGCGAGCCTGATCAAGGCCGCCAAGGCGGTGGAGACCGGCGAGCTGCCGCCGAGCCTGGGCTTTGAGGCGCCCAACCCCGCCATCGACTTCGACGCCAGCCCGTTTGTGGTCAACGACCGGCTGACCCGCTGGGACGGCCCTGCCCCGCGCCGCGCCGGGGTGAACTCGCTGGGCGTGGGCGGGACCAACGCGCATGTGGTGCTCGAAGAGCCGCCCGCCGCCGCGCCCTCGGACGCGCCCGAGTGGCCGTTCCAGATCCTGCCGCTCTCGGCGCGGTCGGGCGCAGCGCTCGATGCGGCGGGCGTGCAGCTTGCCGCGCATCTGCGCGCCGCACCCGACACGCCGCTTGCCGATGTGGCCTGGACGCTCAAGGAAGGCCGCACCGCGTTCGAGCGGCGCCGCGTTCTGGTGGCCGACAGCGCTGAGGACGCCGCGCAGCTGCTCGAGGCCGCCGACCCGCGCCGGGTGCACACGCACACCGCGCTCGAGCGCCCCGATGTGGTGTTCATGTTCCCCGGCGGCGGCGCGCAATACGCCGGGATGGCGCGCGACCTCTATGACACCGAGCCCGTGTTCGCCGAGTGGATGGACCGCGGGCTGGAGGTGCTGGACGGGCTGAGCGCGCACGACATCCGCGCGCTGTGGCTGCCCGCGCCGGGCGCGGAACCCGCCGCCGATGCCGCGCTGCGCCGTCCGTCGCTGCAACTGCCGCTGATCATGATCACCGAATACGCGCTGGCGCAGATGTTCATGGGCTGGGGCGTGCGCCCCGCGGCGCTGATCGGCCATTCGATGGGCGAGAACACCGCCGCCGCGCTCGCGGGCGTGATGTCGTTTCAGGATTGCATCGCGCTGGTGCATCTGCGCGGCACGCTGTTCGACACGGTGCCCGCGGGCGGGATGCTGTCGGTGCCGCTGTCGGTGGATGCGCTCGCGCCCTTCATGGCGCACGATCTGGACATCGCCTCGGTCAACGCGCCGGAGCTGACGGTGGTCTCGGGGCCTGACGCGGCGCTCGATGCGCTGGCGGCGCGGCTGGGGACGGAGGGGATCGACACCCAGCGCATCGCCATCGACATCGCCGCGCACAGCCGGATGCTGGAGCCGATCCTGACCCGCTTCGGCGATTTCCTGCGCGGGATCGACCTGCACCCGCCGCAACTGCCGGTGATCTCGAACCGCACGGGCGCGGCGCTCGGCGCGGCCGAAGCCACCGACCCCGACTACTGGGTCGGCCATCTGCGCCACACCGTGCGCTTCGCCGACGGGATCGCCACGCTGGCCGAGGTCCCGAGCCGCGTCTATCTGGAAATGGGTCCGGGCCGGGCGCTGGCCTCGCTGGTGCGGATGGGCGGCGCGGTGCCGGGGCAGCAGGTGCTGTCGGTGCTGCGCCACCCCGAGGACCCGATCGCCGACGACCGCCACCATCTGGAGGTTCTCGCCCGGCTCTGGGCGCTGGGGGCCGATTTCGACTGGTCGCAGATCTGGGGCGCGGCGCGCCGTGCGAAGCTGTCGCTGCCGACCTATCCGTTCCAGCGCAGCCGCTATTTCATCGAACCCGGCACCCCCGCCAATGCCGCACCCGACAGCGCGCTGACCCGCCTGCCCGAGCTTGCCGACTGGGGCTTCACCCCGCGCTGGGTGCCCGCCGCGCCGGCCTGCGAGCTGGACGTGACGCGCGAGCTTGCCGCCGCGCCGCGCGAGAGCTGGCTCATCTTTGCCGATGACGCCGGCGTCGCCGACCCGGTGATCGCGCGGCTGCGCGCGGCGGGCCACGCGGTGGTCACCGTGCGCGCGGGGGACGCTTTCGTGCGGCGCGGTGCCGACGACTACCTCCTCGCCCCCGAGCGCGGGCGCGACGGCTACGACGCGCTGATCCAGACCCTGATCGCCGAGGGCCGCGCGCCCGGCCGGATCGCGCATTTCTGGCTGGTCACGCAGGCCGAGCGCTTCCGCCCCGGGTCCAGCTTCGTGCACCGCAATCTGGAACAGGGGTTCCACGCGCTTCTGTTCCTGGGTCAGGCGCTGATGGCGGAATCGGTGCCGGTGCCGCTGCATCTGACGGTGGTGACCTCGGGCGCGGCGGCGCGCGGGGACGAGCCCCTGCCGCACCCCGAGAAAGCCGCCATCGCCGGGCCTGCCCGCGTGCTCCCGCGCGAGGCGCCGGGGATCACCTGCACGACGCTGGACATTGTGCCCGGCGGCGCCACGCTCACCGACCGGCTGCTGGAGGAGCTGCTCGCCACCCCCGGCAACCGCACCGCGCTTCTGCGCGGCGAACGGCGGTTCGAGGCCGCGCTGCGCCCCGCCCCCCTGCCCGACCCGCTGCCCGACATGCCGCGCGGCGCGCACTGGATCATCACCGGGGGTCTGGGCGGGATCGGCCTGCGGCTGGCCGAGGAACTGCTGCGCCGCCACGGCGCGCGCGTGACCCTGATCGCGCGCCGCCCGCTGCCCGACCGCGCCCGCGACGCCGCCGACACCCGCCGGCTGGCCGCGCTCGAGCGCCTGCGCGCGCTGGGCGAGGTCGAGCTCGCCTCGGCCGATGTCTGCAACGTCGCGCAGATGCGCGCCGCGCTCGATCAGGCCCGCGCGCGCTTCGGCGCGCCCCACGGGCTGATCCACGCCGCCGGGCGGATCGATGACGCGCCGATGATGGGCAAGCCGCTCTCGCGGATCGAGGATGTGATCGCGCCCAAGCTGCACGGGCTGCGGGTGATCGACGACTTGCTGCCCGATGGCACGCTGGACTGGCTGGTGGTGTTCTCGTCGACATCGGTGCACACCGCGCCGGCGGGACAGGTCGATTACGTCGCCGCCAACGCCTTCCTTGACGCCTTCGCGCGGTCGCGCGCCGGGGGCCGGACGCGGGTGCGCGCCATCGGCTGGGGGCTGTGGTCCGAGATCGGCATGGGCGCCGAGGCGCTGCGCGCACGCCTTGGCACCCCGCCCGAGCCCGTGCCGCTGCCCGGCACCGTGCCGCTGTGGGCCACCACCGGCACCGACGCGCAGGGCAACCGCGTGCTGGAGGCGCGCATCGACGCCGCGCACTGGCTGGTCGATGAGCACCGCACCGCCCGGGGCACCGCGCTCCTGCCCGGCACCGGGATGCTGGAGCTGGCGGCACTGAGCCTTGCCGCGCAGGGCGATCTGCCGCCGTTCGAGCTGCGTGATCTGCATTTCTTCCGCGCGACCGAGGTGCCCGACGGCGCCGCGCGCATCCTCCGCGCCACGCTGGAGCCCAGCGACGAGGGGTTCGAGCTGACGCTGAGCGCCGACGCCACCGCCGGCGGGCGCGCAGGCCATGTGCTGATCGCGCAGGCGCGGCTGGCGCTGGGGGCCGTCCCCGCGCCCGACCGGATCGACCCCGCCGCGATCGAGGCGCGCTGCCCGCAGGCGCAGCACGGCCCCGCCCTGCACAGCCCGCAGGCCGCGCATATGCGCTTCGGCCCGCGCTGGCAGGTGCTGGAGCGCATGGCGCTGGGCACCGGCGAGGGGCTGGCGCATCTGGCGCTGCCGGACGCCGCCGCCGGGGACCTCGCGCAGGGCCATGTGCTGCACCCGGCGCTGATGGACATCGCCACCGGCTGGGCGATGGCGCTGATCCCGGGCTATGCCGGGCGGCATCTGTGGGTGCCGCTGTCCTACGGCTCGGTGCGCGTGCACCGCCCCCTGCCCGCGCGCATCGTCAGCCATGTCCGCCTGCGCCCCGGCAGTGCCGAGGGCTTCGCCGAATTCGACGTGACGCTCGCCACCCCCGACGGCGCGGTCTGCGCCGAGGTCGCGCGCTTCGCCATCAAGCGGCTGGAGGCGGGGTTCGAGGCCGGCCCCATCCACCCGTCGGAAATGACCTTCGACACGCCCGCCCCGACCACGCTCTCGCCCGCCGAGGCGCGGCTGCGCGCGATGCAGGGGCTTGGCATCACCGCCGACGAGGGCGCCGAGGCGTTCCTGCGCGCGCTGAACAGCGATCACCCGCAGCTTGTGGTGTCCTCGATCCCGCCCAGCGCGCTGATCGCCGAGGCCGAGGCCGACGCCGACCCGCAGGGCGCGGACGCGCAAAGCTTCGAGCGCCCGCAGCTTGACGGCGACCACGTGCCCCCGCGCAACGAGATCGAGCGCGTTCTGGCGGGCTTCTGGGAGAACCTGCTGGGCGTGCGCGGCATCGGGGTCGAGGACAGCTTCTTCGATCTCGGCGGGCACTCGCTGATCGCGGTGCGGCTGTTCGCGCGCATCAAGAAGGCGTTTGCGGTGGAGTTCCCGATCTCGGTGCTGTTCCAGGCGCCCACCATCGCCGCCTGCGCCGCGATGATCGCTGACGCCACCGGGATCGACCCCGACGCCGACCAGGCGCCCGACACCGCCAGCCCCGCCGCCCCCGCGCGCCCGCGCTTCACGCATCTGGTGGCGATGCACGAGGGCACCCCCGGCGCGCAGCGGCCGTTCTTTCTGGTGGCGGGGATGTTCGGCAACGTGCTCAACCTGCGCCATCTGGCGCAGCTTCTGGGCCGCGACCGGCCCTTCTACGGGCTGCAGGCGCGCGGGCTGATGGGCGGGGCCGACCCGCACGAGCGGATCGAGGATGCGGCGCGCGACATCATCGCCGAGATGCGCGCGGTCCAGCCGCAGGGGCCGTATCTGCTGGGCGGGTTCTCGGGCGGCGGGATCACCGCGTGGGAGATCGGCCAGCAGCTGCGCGCGGAGGGTGACGACGTGGCGCTGCTGGTGCTGCTCGATACGCCGTTGCCGCAGCGGCCGGCCATCGGCCGCGCCGACAAGACGCTGATCAAGCTTGCCGAATTCCGCCAGAAGGGGCCGGGCTACGCGCTGGAGTGGTGGCGCGCGCGGCGGGCGTGGGCCGAGCATCTGCGCGCCGGGGCTGCCGCCGACAGCGCGGATGCCTTCCACAACGCGGCCATCGAAGCCGCTTTCCGCCACGCCGTCGCGCGCTACCGGGTGCAGCGCTGGGACGGCAACGCGGTGCTGTTCCGCCCGCCGCTGGAGCGGCGCTGGAAGATCACCGGCGGGCGCTGGGTGGACCGCCACCGCGAGATCGTCCTGCCCGACAACGACTGGACCCGCTTCGCCCCCGCCCTGCGCGTGTTCGAGGTTCCGGGCGATCACGACAGCATGGTGCTGGAACCCAATGTGCGCGTGCTGGGCGGCGAGCTTGCGCGCCTGATCGACGAGGCCGAGGCCGCCGCGCCCCGCCCGGCCCAGGCCGCGGAGTAAACCCATGCCCGGACGCGTCCTGACCGTCATCCTGAACTACCGCACCGCCGAGATGACGCTGCGTGCCACCCGCGCCGCACTGCGCGCGATGGACGGGGTCGCGGGCGAGGTGATCGTGGTCGACAACGCCAGCGGCGACGGCTCCGAGGCACGGCTGCGCGCGGCGCTGGAGGGCACTCCGGGCGTGCGGGTGATCCAGGCGGGCCACAATGGCGGCTTCGGGGCAGGCAACAATGTCGGCATCCGCGCCGGGCTCGCGGCCACCCCGCGCCCCGATCACGTGTATCTGCTGAACTCGGACGCCTTCCCCGAGCCCGGCACCATCGCCGCGCTGCGCGATCACCTGGACGCGCATCCGCGCGCGGGCATGGTCGGAAGCCACGTCTACGGCACCGACGGGGCGACGCATGTCACCGCGTTCCGGTTCCCGTCGGCGCGCTCGGAGTTCGAGACCGCGGCATGCACCGGGCCGATCAGTCGTCTCCTTCGGCGCCATATCGTTGCACCACCCCCTCCGAAAAGCACCACAGCGGTGGACTGGCTGTCGGGGTGCAGCCTCATGCTGCGCGCGCGGATGCTCGACCGGATCGGGCTGTTTGACGAAGGCTTCTTCCTGTATTTCGAGGAAACCGACCTGTGCCGCCGCGCGGCCGCCGATGGCTGGGAGCGGGTCTATCTGCCGCAGGTGGGGGTCGAGCATGTGGGATCTCTCAGCACCGGCATGGGCGCGTGGGCGCGCACCCCCGGCTACTGGTTCGACAGCCGCTGGCGCTATTTCGCCAAGCATCACGGGCGCGCGGGCGCGGTGCTGTCGACGCTGGCGCATCTGGCAGGCGGGGTGCTGTGGCGGCTGCGCTGCGCCATTCAACGCCGCACCGACGTCGGAACGCCGCATTTTCTCCGCGATCTGGTGCGACACATGCTGACCGGAGCGCCGCGCCCGGACCCGCACCGTCGGGACTCGGCGCCGCGGCAGACATCTTCTGGCTGAGGACCCTTTTCATGCCCCGTTTTTCCGCCGTTCTCGTTGGTGACGCCCCGCTGCTGGTGCACTGCGCCGAAATCCTGCTTGCGCGCGGGCACGGGCTGGCGGCGGTCGTCACCGCCGATGCCGCGATCACCGACTGGGCCGCCGCGCAGGGCGCGGACGTTGTCGCCCCCGGCGAGGGGCTGGCCGAGCGGCTGCGCGCGACCCGTTTCGACTGGCTGTTCAACATCGCCGGGCTGCGGATGATCGACGCCGACACGCTGGCGCTGCCCGCGCGCGGAGCGGTCAATTTCCACGACGGCCCGCTGCCCGCGCGGCGCGGGCTCAACGCGCCGGTCTGGGCACTGCTCGAGGGCGCGACGTCCCACGCCGTCACCTGGCACCGGATCACGCCGCGCGTCGATGCCGGCGACATCCTGATCGAGGCGCCGGTCAGGATCGCCCCCGGCGACACCGCGCTGCGGCTGAACACCAACTGCATGGTCGCCGGGATCGACAGCTTCGGACGGCTGCTGGACGCGATCGAGGCCGACGCGCTTGCCCCGCGCCCCCAGCCCACGGACGCGCCCACCACGCTGCACCGCGCCACCGACCGCCCGCCCCTTGCCGGGTGTCTGGAGTTCACCGCCCCGGCCGAGGCGGTCGCGCGGCAGGTCCGCGCGCTCGATCACGGGCCGCACTGGAATCCGCTGACGCTGCCCAAGCTGGTGCTCGGCGGGCAGGCGGTCTGCGTGCGCGGCGCCGACGCGCGGGACGGCACCGGCGCGCCCGGCACGGTGCTGGAACTGGGGCCGGATGCGCTCACCATCGCCTGCGGCGACGGCGCAGTGGTGCTGTCGGGGCTGACCGACCCGAACGGCGCGCCGCTCGACCCCACCGACCTGATCGCGCGCGGCGACGTGCTGCCCCCGCCCGACCCCGCGCTGACCGACGCCCTCGCCGAGGCTGCCCTGCATGAGCGCCAGTGGCGCGATGCCCTGCACGCTGTGCGCCCGCCGGCGCTGCCGGGGATGACCGCCGAGCCCGGCGCACAAACCGAACTCCTGCCGCTGTCGCTGCCTGCGCTGCCACGCGCGCAGCTCGGCGCAATGCTCGCCGCGGTGCTGCTGCGGCTGGGCACGCTGGCGCCGGTGTCGCTCGCGGCCGAGCTGGACGGCGCCGACCCCGGCGACCCGCTTTTCGCGCCCTGGGGGCCGGTGACACTGGACCCGCAGCAGAGCCTGGGCGCAGCCGAAGCCGCCATCGCGGCCGGGATCGCCCGCCCCGGCTGGCCGCGCGACCTGATCGCGCGCGACCCGCGTCTCGGGGTCGGCACCCAACCCGCGATTGCCCTGACGCGCAACGCGCCGCTGCCCGGTGCCGCGCTGACGCTGATCGCCGATGGCCCGCGGCTGGCCCATGACCCCGCGCGCGTCCCCGCCGCCACCGCGCGCGACATCGCCGCGCGGCTGGCGCATCTGGCCGCCCACGCCGCCCCCGACACCGCGCTTGCCGATCAGGACACCACCCCGCCCGACGCCCGCGCCGCCGCCGCCGCGGCGCAGGACGACACCGCGCGCCCCTATGACCGCGTCTGCATCCACGAGGCCTTCGCCGCGCAGGCCGCCCGCACCCCCGACGCCCCCGCGCTGGTGTTCGAGGGCGTGACCCTCAGCTACG
>PUOA01000237.1 GCA_003551925.1 Paracoccaceae bacterium | reverse complement strand
GTCGTCGCCGCCGCCGCCGCGGATGCTGTCATCCCCGGTGCCCCCGAAGATCGTGTCATCGCCGTCGCCACCGATCAGCGTGTTGTTCCCCGCCTCGCCCCAGATCTCGTTGGCGCCACCGGCAGCGTGGATGACGTTGTCGAGTTCGTTTCCGACCACGACAGAACCGCCGTAACCCAGATAGAGGTTGCCGAAATCGGCGCCGTCGGTTGCCCAGACGTCGCCATCGACCCGGATCAGGAATTCCTGTGCGAAAGCGCCGTCGGTGCCGAGGTTGACCTCGACGAAGCCGGTCACTGCGGCAAGGTTCAGCCACGCGTCGGAGGTGTCGCCATCGCCGATCGTGGTGCGCTCTTCCTCGACCGCGGCGTAGTGCAGGAAGTCGTCGGTGAAGGTGTAGACCGTGGGCATGTCGGTGCTGTAGCCGTAGAGCGCAAGCTCGGCCGAGTGCAGCGTGCCGGTATCGCCGAACTCGGGCTCGAAATTCTCGATCACCAGCGTCCAGGTGCCTTCGCTCGCCATCCCGTTGGCGGCCTGGATCACGAAGGTCCAGTCGAACGCGCCGGGATCGATGGATGCGTCGATGGCGCCGTCGTAGAATGCGAATTCGGTGCCGTCTTCGGAGATCAGCGACATCTCGAGCGCGCCGGGATAGTCATGGGTCATCGAAAGGGTGAATTCGATGGCGCTGATCACCAGCGCGCCCTCGATCTCGAACGTGATCTCGAGCGGGCCGTCGAGCCCGATCGGCGCGTCGATGGTGCCGGTGCCGTCCGAGAAGGACAGCTCGTTTTCGCTGGTGCGCGGCGTGTCGAAGATCACCGCCCATGATTCCGCCAGATGCACCGCCGCGGGCGCGTTGACCATGCCGTAGCCATACGATGTCGAATAGCTCAGCCCGCCCCCGTTCCAGGTGGCGGCGCCATTGCTGAACCACGCCGCCGGTTCGAAGCCCGATGCGGCCTGACCGAAATCGGACCCGGTGTGGCTGGCCGAGAGCGCGAGGATTTCCTGCACATCCGCCCAGCCCAGGTTCGGGTTGGCCTCGAGCATCAGCGCGGCGACGCCCGCCACCACCGGCCCGGCCGCCGAGGTGCCGCCGAAGGTCTGCGTGTAGTTGCCCGAGGCGTAGCCGGCCGAGCCGGTGACATCGGTGGTCACGCTGGCTGCCGGCGCCGAGATCAGCAGCGAATGGCCGAAGTTGGAATAGCCGAATTTGTCGCCGTTGGGATCGACCGCACCGACGGTGATCGACCAGCGGGCAAGGTTGGGCGCCTCGCCGTCGGCGCTGGAGAATTCGTTGCCGGCAGACTTGACGACGATCGTGCCCAGCCCGTCCCGCCCGAAGGTTGCCACATGCGCGAAGCTCGCGGCGTCCTGCGCGTGCCAGCCGCTTCCGTAGAGGTCCTGTCCCGACGCGAACAGGTCGCTATACCCCCAGCTGTTGTTCATGACATCGAAGTTCCCGGCCCATTGCATGGCCGCGACCTCGTTCTGTTTCCCGCCGATCCCGTCCGCCAGAAGGTTCACGCTGGTGAGCGACGCCCCCCACGCCACGCCGACCACGCCGGTGTCGTTGTCGCCCGCCGCGGCGACGATCCCCGCCACGGCGGTGCCATGCACCCCCGGCTGCTGGAAGGCCCCGTCATAGGTCACCCCGCCGGTGGTGAAGTGCAACGACGCATCGTAGTTCGCGGCCAGATCCTCATGCGCGAAATCGATGCCGTCGTCATAGATGCCAACGCTGACACCCGCGCCGGTGTAGCTGTTCCACAGCTCTTCCATCCCGGCCTGCCCTTGCGTGCCGCCGATCAGCGCGAAATGCCATTGCTGCGGATACAGCGGATCGTTCGGAACGAGGCCCGGGGCTTTGCTCATGGGATCATCTCCATCACCGTTCCGACCCGAGCGGGCCAGCAACCTGCGCGCGAGTTCTGATTAGCCGGATATCGCAAAGGAGGCAACAATTTGTGAACGCCGCGACGCGCGGATCATCGCAAACCGGCCTGTCGCGGCTTGCGCCGGCGCCGATGGTGATGCACGCTGAAGCAATGAGCGCCTTTGCCAGCCTGCTGTTTGCCTCCGTGATCCTCGTCAATGGCGGGAGAGACCCCATGCCCGGAAACGACCCTGCCACGGATGATCCCTGCGGCGCCGGACAGCTGGCGGCGCTGATCGGCGCGCCGGTGCCGGACGCGCTGGAGGACCTGCCCGTGCCCGGCCCGGTCCGGGTGATCCGCCCCGGCCAGCGCATCACGATGGATCACATCCCGCAGCGGTTGAACATCGAGCTTGACGCGGACGGGATCGTCACCGGGCTGCGCTGCGGCTGACGCGCGGACGTCAGACCGGCGCCACGGCAAACGCCGGCATCGGCGTGCCGTCGCGCCGGGAGCGCAGGAACAGCCGCGCAGTGTCGAGCGCCTCGCGGATCGTCACGTCCATGTCCAGATATCGGTAGGTGCCCAGCCGCCCGACAAAACTGACCCCGGACAGAGCGCGTGCGCGTTCGGCATACTGCGCCAGCATGGCCTTTTCATCGACCAGCCGGATGGGATAGTAGGGGATGTCGTCCGGCCCGCAGTCGCGCGACCGCTCGCGGTAACATACGGTCGCGGCGTGGTCTTCCCACGGGGCGAAATGCTTGTGCTCGGTGATCCGCGTATAGGGCACATCCGGGTCAGGGTAGTTCATCACCGCGCAGCCCTGCCAGTCGCCCCGGGCGGTGAAGCGCTCGAAATCGAGCGTGCGGTAGCCCAGCCGCCCGGCATCATGGCCGAACCATGCATCCAGCGGCCCCGACCAGAACACATGCGCGAACGCCCCTGCCTGCGCCGGCGCGAAACCGGTGTCCAGCCGCAGGTCGATGCGCGGATGATCCAGGATGCGTTCGACAATGGCGGTGTAACCGTCCTCGGGGATGCCCTGATGGGGGTGGGCGAAATAATTGTCGTTGTAGTCGAACCGCAGCGGCAGGCGCCTCAGGATCGCGGCGGGCAGCGCGGCCGGCTCCAGCCCCCATTGCTTGCGCGTGTAGCCGCGAAAGAACGCCTCGTAGAGCTCGGGGCCGATCATGCGCAGCGCCTGATCCTCGAAGCTGGCGGCGGCACCCTCGCCGGCGTGAGCGCGCGCGGCGATGAAGGCGCGGGCCTCGTCGGGGCGCAGGGTCCGGCCGAAGAACTGGTTGATGGTGTGCAGGTTGACCGGCATCGAATAGACCGCCCCGCGCACCGTCGCGCGCACCTGGTGGCGGTAGGGGCGGAAGCGGCCATAAGCGTTGACCAGCGCCCAGACCTCGGCATCGCCGGTGTGAAAGATGTGCGGGCCGTAGACATGGACCATGACGCCGGTGTCCGGGCAGCGTTCCGTGTGGCAATTCCCGGCCACATGGGGGCGCTGGTCGAAGACGGCGCAGGCAATCCCGGCCTCGGCCAGCTCGCGCGCGATCACCGCGCCCGAAAACCCCGCTCCGACGATGGCGATCTCGGCTTGCACGCGCGCCCTCCGTGCTTGTCCGGCTCCGCTCCGGCACCTCAGAGCTAGCCCCTGCGCCCGCCGGTGACAAGCGTCGCCCGCCGCGGCCGGCGCTCAGTTGTCTTTTCGCTGTCGGGGTGCTAGCTGCCGCTGGAAAACAGCATCCCGGAGCAGACATCCATGTCGGATTACATCGTCAAGGACATTTCGCAGGCCGATTACGGTCGCAAGGAGATCGCGATCGCCGAAACCGAAATGCCCGGCCTGATGGCCCTGCGCGCGGAATACGGCGCCGACCAGCCGCTCAAGGGCGCACGGATCGCCGGCTCGCTGCACATGACGATCCAGACCGCGGTGCTGATCGAGACCCTGACCGCGCTGGGCGCCGATGTGCGCTGGGCGTCGTGCAACATCTTCTCCACCCAGGATCACGCCGCCGCCGCCATTGCCGCGGGCGGCACGCCGGTCTTTGCCGTCAAGGGCGAAACGCTCGAGGACTACTGGGACTACGCCGACCGCATCTTCGATTTCGAGGACGGCGCGAACATGATCCTCGATGATGGCGGCGACGCGACGCTCTACATCCTGATGGGCGCGCGGGTCGAGGAGGGCGAGGAAGACCTGATCGCCGCGCCGCAATCCGAAGAGGAAGAGGCGCTGTTCGCCCAGATCCGCAAGCGCATGGCCGCCAGCCCCGGCTGGTTCGTGCGTCAGCGCCACAAGATCCGCGGCGTGACCGAGGAAACCACCACCGGGGTGCACCGGCTCTATCAGATGATGGAAAAGGGCCATCTGCCCTTCCCGGCGATCAACGTGAACGACTCCGTCACCAAGTCGAAATTCGACAACAAGTATGGCTGCAAGGAATCGCTGGTCGATGGCATCCGCCGCGCCACCGACACCATGATGGCCGGCAAGATGGCGGTGGTGTGCGGCTATGGCGATGTCGGCAAGGGTTCGGCCGCCAGCTTGCGCGGCGCCGGCGCCCGCGTCGTGGTGACCGAGGCCGATCCGATCTGTGCGCTGCAGGCCGCCATGGACGGGTTCGAGGTGGTGACGCTGGAGGACGTGGTCAGCCGCGCCGACATCTTCATCACCGCCACCGGCAACAAGGACGTCATCCGCATCGACCACATGCGCGCGATGAAGGACATGGCGATCGTCGGCAACATCGGCCATTTCGACAACGAAATCCAGGTCGCGGCGCTGAAGAACCACAAATGGACCCCGATCAAGGATCAGGTGGACATGATCGAGATGCCCTCGGGCAACCGCATGATCCTGCTGTCCGAAGGGCGGCTGCTGAACCTCGGCAACGCCACCGGGCACCCCAGCTTCGTGATGTCGGCAAGCTTCACCAACCAGGTGCTGGCGCAGATCGAGCTGTTCACCCGCGGCGACCAGTATGAAAATCAGGTCTACGTGCTGCCCAAGGCGCTCGACGAAAAGGTCGCCCGGTTGCATCTGGAGCGCATCGGCGTGCGCCTGACCGAGCTGTCGGACGATCAGGCCGCCTACATCGGCGTCACGCCCGAAGGCCCGTTCAAGCCCGATCACTACCGCTACTGAACCAACAAGAAACGAGGGGCCGCGCGCATGAGCCGCAAGGATTACATCTTCACCTCCGAATCGGTGTCCGAAGGCCACCCGGACAAGGTCTGCGACCGCATTTCCGACGCCGTGCTGGACTACCTGCTCGAGCAGGATGAAAACGCCCGCGTGGCGTGCGAGACCTTCGCCACCTCGTCGCTGGTGGTGATCGGCGGCGAGATCGGGCTGCCCGACCGCGACGGTCGCGAGGGCAGCGAACGGCTGAAGGACGCGATGGGACGCGTGCCGCAGATCGCGCGCGACTGCATCCGCGACATCGGCTACGAGCAGGACAAGTTCCACTGGAACACCTGCCACGTGCTGAACTTCCTGCACGAGCAGTCGGTCGACATCGCGCTTGGCGTGAACCGTGACGGCGCGGGCGATCAGGGCATCATGTTCGGCTTCGCCAGCGACGAAACGCCCGAGCTGATGCCCGCCCCGATCCAGTACGCGCACAAGATCCTGCTCCGTCTGGCCGAAGCGCGCAAGTCGGGCGCCGAGCCGACCCTGCGCCCCGACGCGAAAAGCCAGCTCTCGCTGCGCTACGAAGACGGCCGCCCGGTCGAGGTGACGCAGCTGGTGCTGTCTACGCAGCACGCCGACCCAGATCAGAGCTCCGACGACATCCGCGCCATCGTCGAGCCCTATATCCGCGAGGTGCTGCCCGCCGAGTGGCTGACCGAGCGCACCGAATGGTGGGTCAACCCCACCGGCAAGTTCGTGATCGGCGGCCCCGACGGCGACGCCGGGCTCACGGGGCGCAAGATCATCGTCGACACCTATGGCGGCGCGGCCCCGCATGGCGGCGGTGCATTTTCCGGCAAGGACCCGACCAAGGTCGACCGCTCGGCCGCCTATGCGGCGCGGTATCTGGCCAAGAACGTGGTTGCGGCCGGCCTTGCGCAGCGCTGCGCGCTGCAGCTCAGCTACGCCATCGGGGTGGCAAAGCCGCTGTCGATCCATGTCGACACCTACGGCACCGGCGCCGTCCCCGATCACGCGATCGAAGACGCGGTCGCGAAGGCGATGGACCTGACCCCCAGCGGCATCCGCGCGCATCTCGGGCTCAACCGTCCGGTCTACGCGCGCACCGCCGCCTACGGCCATTTCGGCCGCGCGCCTGAAGCCGATGGCGGCTTCAGCTGGGAACGCACCGACCTTGTCGAAGAGCTGAAAAGAACGCTCTGACGGCGGGGCTCAGGTGGCGCGAGGCAGTCCCTCGACGATCCCCGCCACCGCCGCGCGCGGATCCCGCGCTTGCCAGACGGGCCGGCCGATCACGATGTGATCGGCGCCCGCGTCCAGGGCCCCCGCCGGGGTCGCCACGCGCTTCTGATCGCCAGGCGCTGCGCCCTCGGGGCGCACGCCGGGGGTGACGATCAGCCGCCCCGCCGCCCCGGGCAACGCGCGGATGGCCGCGGCCTCGCGCGGGCTGGCGATGACACCGTCGGCACCGGCCTCGAACGCCCGCGCCGCGCGCTCGGTCACGATCTCGGCCACCTCCCCCGACACGATCATCGCCGCATCCAGATCACCGCGATCGGCCGAGGTCAGCACCGTCACCGCGAGAATCCGCAGCCCCGAGCCGCCCGCCCCCTCCTTCGCGGCGCGCACCACCTGCGGGTCGCCGTGCACGGTCAGGAAATCCAGATCGAACCGCGCCAGCCCGCGCACCGCGGCCTCGACCGTCGCGCCGATGTCGAAGAGCTTCATGTCGAGGAAAATCCGCTTGCCGCGCTCGTCCTTCAACTCGCGCGCCAGTGCCAGCCCGCCCCCGGTCAGCATCCCCAGCCCGATCTTGTAGAACGACACCGCCTCGCCCAGCCGGTCCACCAGCCCCAGCGCGCGCAGCGCATCGGGCAGGTCGAGCGCAACGATCAGGCGGTCATCAGCGGCAGTCATGGCGGCTCTCCTGCACTTGGACAGCCCTCCTTAGCCATGCGCAGGGACCAGAACAAGGTCGGCCGCGCCCCGGCCGCGCGGTGCGGGGCGGGTGGGTGGGCGCACCGCGCGGGCGGGGCGCGGCCGACCGGGCGACGTCAGTCGAACAGCCCCAGGATCGCCCCGCGCATCAGCCCCTGCAGCACCGCCGGCGTCACGAAGCCCGTGGGCGGCTGGCCGTTGTCGGCCTGCCAGTCAGCGAGCGCCGCGCGGGTGTCGGCATCGAAGCTGCCGTCCATCCGGCCCGGATCATAGCCTTCATTGCGCAGCTGCCGTTCGATCATCACGCGCGACACCTGCGCCAGCCCCAGCCCCTGCTCGGCGGCGCGATCGCGGGCGATCTGCTCGTCGCTCGGCCCTGTCGGCCAAGGCTCCGGCTCAGGCCCCGGCTCAGGCCCCGGCTCCGGCTCAGGCTCGGGCGGCGGGCGCAGCTGATCGATCCGCGCGCGGGCATTCGCGGCGTTCGCGCCATCGGGCCAGTCGGCCAGGAACTCCTCATAGGCGCGCACGGTGTCGGTGGCGCGCGCCGCGTCCCACGCCCGCCGCTCGGCCTCGGTGCGCGCCCGGGCGCGCTCGGCGGCGATGGCGTCCAGCCGCTCGCGCGCCAGCGAGGCAAAGATCCCCTGCGGATAGCGCTCCAGATACGCGCGCAGCCCCGGCTCGTCGCCCGCCGCGCCGGTCTCGGCCCAGAAGGCGCGGTCGCGGCGTTCGGCCTCGGCGCGGCGCTCGCGCTCCTCGGCCTCGATCTCGGCGGCGCGGCGGGCGGCCTGCGCGGCCAGCTGGAAGATCTGGTCGCGCGTCAGGAAGCCGGTCACCGCGTGGTCGTTGCGCTCCTGCCACAGCCGGATCGATCCGCGGGTGCCGGGGCCGAAGATGCCATCGATCCCGCGCGTGTTGTGGCCCAGCAGCGTCAGGTCGCGCTGGATGGCGCGGCGCTCGTCGCGGGTCAGCGCCAGCGCATCCTCGATGGTTTCGGGCGTGGTCTCCAGCGCCTCGATCGCCGCGCGGGCGTCATCGACGAAGACGCCTTCGGGAAAGGAATCGAGATAGTCCTGATACGCCTCCAGCGTGCCCGTGTCCTGCGCCGCGGCGAAGGCGGCGCGGTCGGCGGCGCGGGCGGGCTCGAACCCCTCGGGCAAGAGCGGCAGATAGGGGGGCGTGAAGCCCGACATCTCGACCCCGCGCACCCCGTCGGCGCGCTGCGCCAGCACCGTGCCCGGCACCATCGCGTCGCGCAGAAACGCGGTCAGCGGCCGCGCCGGCCCCTGCACAAGGCTCACGCCCTGCGGCACGTCCAGCGCCCGCGGCACGCCGGCGCTCAGGCCCCGCCCCGGCGTGCCGGGAAAGCCTGCATCGGCCAGCGCCACCAGCGCGCCGCCCTGCAGCTTCGACGCCACCGTGAGCACGGTTTCCAGCCGCACGCCGACAGTGTCGATGGTGGCCAGATCGGCCTCGTCAGCCTCGGTCCCCAGCAGCCACACACCCTGTGGGGTGTGCAGGAAATAGCCCGACAGCACGATCACCACACGCTCGTGCCCCTGGTCATCGATCGCGCGCGAGAGCTGCGAGAGCGCCGCGCGCAGCGCCGGCGCGTCAAGGTCCTGCGCGGTCTCCACGGCAAAGCCCGCCGCGCGCAGGCGGCTTTCGGTGTCCAGCACCTGCGCCGCGCCGCGCGCATCGCGCAGCTGCGCGTGCTCCTCGTTCGCGACGATCAGCGCGATCCCCGCCGCCGCCGCCGGCAGCGCCATGCCCATCAGCGCCAGCGCCGCAATCACCCCCCGAAGCATCATCACGCATTCCCCGACAAACTGACACCGGCGCAGCGTAACAAGCCCGTGGCACCACGGCAATTCGCGATGTCGGATCAGCGCGGCAGCAGATATGCGTCCTGCGGCACCGGGTCGTCGAAGCGCTTGCGGCTGAGCCGCCGCGCCTCGTCCACCAGATGGTCGATCAGCTGCGGATACAGCCGCGGCGGGTCCGCGGCCTCCCACAGGAAGAAGCCGTAGGAGCCGGGAATCGGGTTGATCTCGTTGAACCACAGCTCGCCCGTTGCGCTGTCGCACATGAAATCGATCCGCGGCGCCCCGCGCGCGCCCAGCACCATGAACGCCCGGCGCGCCTGATCGTGGATGCGCGCTGTCAGCTCGGCGGGGATGTCGGGGTTGATCTCGCGCGTGAGCGACAGCATCCCCTCGGACGGCAGCGCGCCCTTCGCTCCGCCGCCGCCCGACAGATACTTCTCGCGGAAATCCAGCAGCTCGGCGCCCGATTTGGGCCGTTCGATGGCCGAGAACACCACCGCTCCGTCGCGCCACATCATGGCGATGTTGTATTCGACAAGATTGCGCACCTGCGGTTCGATCAGCGCCAGGTCATCGAGCCGCAGCACGTATTCCAGCAGCGCGGCGACCTCCGCGCGGCTGCGCGCCAGCCCCACCCCGATGCTCGAGCCCAGATTGGCGGGCTTGACCACCACCGGCAGGCCCAGTCGCGCCTCGGCCGCATCCAGCGCGCCGCGCAGGTCCGCGCGCTCGGCGCGGCTGACGGCGACGTGGTCCAGCACGTTGACGCCGGCCGATTTCACCAGCGTCTTGGTGGCGTCCTTGCGCATGGCGATGGCCGAGGATGAGGCGCTGAACCCCGTCACCGGCACGCCCACCAGCTCCAGCAGCGCGTGGATGCGCCCGTCCTCGCCGAAGGGGCCGTGGAACACCGGCAGCGCGCAATCCACGGGCTGCGCGGTCCCGCGCGCGTCCACCAGTTCCGGGCCGTCATCGCCCCAGCGGAAGCGGACCTCGCTCAGCGCGGGCGGGCGCGGGCGGAAGGCGGCGATGTCGCGCAGGCGCGGGCCGGTGAACAGGCGGTTCTCGAAATCCATGTAGACCGGGATCACCCGGATGCGGCGTGCGTCGGCGGCGTCCATCAGCTGCTGCGCGCTGACAACGGCCACGTCGTGCTCGGCGCT
>PUOA01000202.1 GCA_003551925.1 Paracoccaceae bacterium | reverse complement strand
GGATCGTGCCCTCGAGGTCCTTGAAACGCGCTCTGTTCGGCATGCGCACCTGTGCGAGGGGACGGCGGCGGGGATGACGCCTCCGATAGCACGCGGCGGGGCGCGCCGCAACGCCGGGGGGACCCGGACAGCGGCTGCGGCAGGGGCTGCGGCAGGGGAGGGCTTTCAGCGCACCTCGCGCGGGTGCCAGTACTCCGGCAAGTCCCAGCCCCGCGCCGCGAACGCGGCCGGGACCCCGGACATCGCCGGCTTGGAAAAGCGCAGATGCACCAGATCCGGATGCAGGACGGATTGCAGCGGGCCAGATGCGCGACCGGATTCGGGGCCAGCTTCGGGGCCAGCTTCGGCGGCGGTCTCTTCCAGCAGCGCGCGCCGGCGCATCCAGTCGCGGTGACGGAACACGACGCGGCAGGGAATGGCCGGAAGCCCGAGCAGGCGCGCGATTCCGAACCGGTGACGCCCGTCCAGAAACAGGATATCGCCAGCCTCGTTGAGTGCGATCTTGATTTCGTGGCTGCCGCGGATCGTGGAGGGATACGCCGCCGCGCCGAAGGGCTGCAACAATGGGCCGTCCGAAGCCTCGATGCGCCGGGAAACCTGCTCCTGGAGCAGGAAACCATGCGCCTGCATCGACCGGTAGAGTGTCTCGACATCGTGCTCGAGGCGCCGCAACAGGGCCTCGGGGCTGGTGCATTTCCACATCGCGCGGCCGGCGCGGATCTGCGCGGCTGCATGTCGATAGAGCGGGGTTTCCTCCCAGCTGCGCCCCTTCACGAAGACCATCTTGAAGGACCGGAACACGCGCCCCGTCTCGAACGCCGCGCCGCGGCCGATCGCGGGGCAATCGATCACCTTGTCGAAGCGGTTGACCTTTCCCCAGTTGGTCTTGCCGAAAAGCGACGGCCCGCGGGGGCAGAAATAAACCGGACAGTCGGGGGCGATGTGAAGCAGGTGCATGGTCTCTCGCGCTCCTGTCGCCCGCGCCTCAGCCGTCGTCGAGATCGGCGAAGCGCGCGCCGCGCGCGGCCAGATCGGCGAGCAGCGGGGCGGGGCGCCAGAACGCGGGGTCCTCGGCCGCCCAGCCGGTGATCTGCGCGGCGATGCGGTCAAGCCCCTGCGCGTCGGCCCAGTGCATCGGCCCGCCGCGCCAGCGCGGGAAGCCGTAGCCGTGCACCAGCACCACATCGACATCGAGCGGCCGGCGCGCCACGCCCGCGCCCACCACCCGCGCGGCCTCGTTGACCATCGCGGCCATGACGCGGGCGACGATCTCGTCGTCGGGGATGGTGCGCGCGGTGACGCCGGCGCGGGCGCGCGCCTCGGCGATCAGCGCCTCGGCCTCGGGGTTGGGGGGCGGGGGGCGCGTGCCGTCGTGGAGGTAATACCCCCGCCCGGCCTTGCGCCCCAGCGCGCCGCGGTCGACCAGCGCGTCGGCCCAGTCGCCCACCGCCGTCACGCCCAGCCGGCGCCGCGCGGCCTGCCCGATCTCGATCCCCGCCAGATCGAGCACCGCATAGGGGCCCATGGCGAAGCCGAAGCCCTGCAGCGCGGCATCGACCTGCGCGGGCGTGGCACCCGCCAGCACCAGCCGGTCGGCGCTGGCGCGCGTGGCCTGCAGGATGCGGTTGCCGATGAAGCCCTCGGCCGCGCCGGCGCGCACCGCGACCTTGCGCAGCCGCCGCGCGAGCGCAAGGCCGGTGGCGGCGACATCGGGCGCGGTGCGCGCGGGGATCACCACCTCCAGCAGCCGCATCACATGCGCGGGCGAGAAGAAATGCAGCCCCAGCACATCGGCGGGCCGCGCCGTGGCGTCGGCGATCGCGTCGATGTCCAGATACGAGGTGTTGGTCGCCAGCACCGCGCCGGGGCGGCAGGCGCGGTCAAGTTCGGAGAACACCGCGCGCTTGGCGTCGAGATCCTCGAACACCGCCTCGATCACCAGATCGGCGTCGCGCAGCGCGGCGTAGTCGGTGGCGGTGCGAAAGGCCGTGGCCATGATCTCGGCATGGCGCCCGGCGCGCAGCTTGCCGCGCGCCACGCTGCCCTGCACGATGGTGTCCACGCGGTCGGCGGCGGCGCGCGCGGCGTCCGTGTCGCGTTCGATCAGCGTCACGTCCAGCCCCGCCAGCAGGCAGGCGGCGGCGATCCCCGCGCCCATGGTCCCGCCGCCCACCACACCGAGCCGGTCCATCGCGCGCGGGGCCACCCCGTCGAGTTCCGGCAGCCGCGCGGCGCGGCGCTCGGCCAGGAACGCGTGCACCAGTGCTGCGCGCTGCGGGCTGTCCATGAGCTTCACGAACAGCGCGCGTTCATGGGCGAGCGCGTCCGCGAAGGGCAGCGCCGCGCCCTCGACCACCGCATCGAAGGCGGTGACCTGCGCGATCTGGCCGGGATGCGCGGCGGCGATGCGCGCGCGCAGCGGCGCGAGCGCGGCTTCGTCCACCGCCGGGGCGGGCAGGTCGCGCACGCGAGGGGGCGGCGGGCCTTCGGTCATGAGCGCCTGCGCCGCCGCCAGCCCCTCGGTGCGCGGGTCGTCGCCCGCGACCACCGCGTCGACGATCCCGAGTGCGCGGGCGCGCGCGGCGTCGATGGGCCGGGCCGAGGTGATGATCTCGATCGCCGCCTCCAGCCCCGCCAGCCGCGGCAGCCGCTGCGTGCCCCCCGCCCCGGGCAGGATGCCGAGCGAGACCTCGGGCAGCCCCAGCGTCGCGCCCGCAAGCGCGATGCGGCGATGCGCGCCGAGCGCGATCTCCAGCCCCCCGCCCAGAGTCGCGCCGTGCAGCACGCAAACAACGGGCTTCGTTTGCCCGTCGATGGCGGCGACGACCTCGGGGAGCGTGGGCGGCTGCGGGGGCTTGCCGAATTCGGTGATGTCGGCGCCCGCCACGAAGCCGCGCCCCGCGCCGGTCAGCACCGCCGCGCGCGCATCCGCGTCGGCGGCAAACCGCGCCATGGCGTCCACCAGCCCCGCGCGCACCGCGGCGCTGGCGGCGTTCACCGGCGGGTTGTCGATGGTGATGCACGCCACCGCGCCGTGGCGTTCGTAGCGGACCGGTTCGGATGTCATGCGCGGGGCCTCCCTCTTGTGTGGGGCGAAGGTGAAGCGCGAATTGCGGCCCCGCGCAACCCCGATCAGGGCCCGATCAGCGCCCGATCAGCGCGCATGATGCTTGTGCAGCCAGCCCAGAAAGGCGCGGTCGGGCGCGCGCAGGGGCCGCCGCCCGGCGCGCTCCCACACCCCGTGCCACTCGGCCACCAGCGCGTGCACATCGGCGCCGGGGACCAGCGCGCGCGCCGCCTCCAGCGTGGCGGCGGCCAGCGGCGGCGGCGGCGCGGGGGGCAGGCGCGGGGTGACGCGCAGGATGTCGCCGGGGGTTTCCGCGATCCGGTAATCGGGCAGGTGGTCGGCGGCGATCAGGTCGCGGATCATGCGCCGGAACACGCGCCGCGGCGAGGCCGAGCCCGATTTGCGGTGCAGCACCTCGACCGACACGCGCCAGTCGCGCTGGCGCCCGCAATGCTTGCGCGCAAGCTCGTAGACCCGCCGCTCGAGCGGCTTGCGCAGGCGGAAATAGTCGCGCGACAGCGTCAGCACCGAGCGCGCCAGCACCGCGCGGTAGAGCCATTCGGACAGCGTCACCGACACCGAGATCATCCGCCCCCCGCGGGTGCGGCGCACGATCTCCCAGCTGTCGATCAGCCCGAAGCCGCGCGTGGTCTCGACCCCGCCGGTGGCGATGTTGGTGGTGATGCGCGTGCCCGCCAGCCGCTCGAACGCCTCGCGCAGGCGGCGATACGCATCGCCCGAGGTCTCGCGGTTGGTGGCGACCAGCAGGTCATGCGCGCGCAGCTGCACCGTGCGCGCCACCTCGCGCCCGGCGTTGAGCGCGGCCACAAGCTGGCTGATGCAGTAGATCAGGATATCCTTGTCATGGATCGTGGCCAGCCCGCGCACCGACGGCGTGACGGTGATCGCCACGTCGTTGTGGCGATACTCCAGCACGCGCAGATCGGGGCGGGTGGCCAGCGAAAACAGCGGATGCTCCATCGAGGCGAGGTCATCCTTGGGGTGCGCGTCGAAGATGTCGCAGACGAAGAAATCGCCCTGCGGGTGCCGCTCCGGCATCAGCCCTGCGCCCATGCTGTCCCCCGCCCATGCGTTCATGTCTTCGTGGTTTCGGTGACACCCAGCCTACGCGCGCGGGGGCGGCCCTGTCCAGCGCGCGCCGCCCGCCGATCGGGGGTTCGGAATCGCGGGTTCGGGGGTTCGGAGTCGCCGCGTTCGTGGTTGCGGAATCGCAAGGATGCCGCAGCATGGCAAAAGCCGTTTGCGGATCAGCGTGTTACAAGCGGAACCGGGCGGAACCGGGGCCCCTTAACAGATCTACTAACAGAAAATAACTTGCACCGCAGGCCATGGGCACGGATCCTGACCCCGCGGCAACAGATGGCAACCCCTCGAATCGGCTGAGAAAAAGCGCCCGTATGCGCAAAAACCTTCCACATGCGCAGAATTCCGGTATGCTGGGGGAAAATGCGCATATGAGGCCCCGATGCCCCCCACCCAACCGCCGCCGCATCTGCAGGTCTCGCCCGATGCCGCCCTGGCCGAGCTGGGTCCGCCCGCCGGCACCGCCGAGTTTGCAAGCCTCGCCAGCGCCTGCGCGCGCGGGCGCGCCGATCTGGCCGCGCGCGGGATGGACGCGCAGGGCACGCGCACCTTGCGGCGGTTTTCCACCTGGGAGATCACGCGCTACCTGATCCCCGTGGGCCAGGCGCATTTCCGCCGCGTGCTCAAGGCCAACCCCGATCTGCCCCAGGGCACCGCGCAGGTCGAGGGCGGATCGAAATGGTTCACCCTCGACGAGGTGCTGCGCCTGCGCGCGCATTTCGCCGCCGAAGGCTCCAGAAGCCGGACCTACCAGCCCTGGCGCCCCGAAGGGCTGCCCGCCAAGATCGTCGCGGTGGCGAATTTCAAGGGCGGCGTGGGCAAGACCAGCACCGCCGCGCATCTGGCGATGTCGGCCGCGCTCGATGGCTACCGGGTGCTGGTGGTGGACCTCGACAGCCAGGGGTCGATGACCTCGATCTTCGGGGGGCGGGTGGCCGATGAATGGGGCACGGTGTTCCCGCTCATCGCGCGCCAATACGCCCGGCACCTGCACGGCGAGAACGCGGCCCGGATCGACCGCGGCGACCCGCCCGTGGCCATCGACGACACGCTGGCCGAGGCGCTGGAGATGCGCGCCGCCGACGTGATCCAGCGCACGCACTGGCCCAACATCGACTTGCTGGGCGCGCAACTGAACCTGTATTGGGCCGAGTTCCAGATCCCCGTGTGGCGGATGCAGGCGCGGCGCTGGAAACTGTGGGAGGGGCTGTCGGACGCGCTGGCCGCCGACGGGGTGCTGGAGCGCTACGATCTGGTGATCCTCGATACCCCGCCGGCGCTGGGGTATCTGACCATCAACGGGCTGGCGGCGGCCGACATCGTGCTGGTGCCCACCGGCGCGTCGTTTCTGGAATTCGACAGCACGGGGCGGTTCTTCGACATGCTCCACGCCACCTTCCGCTCGATCGAGGAGGGCGAGACGCTGGCCGCGCGCGCGCTCGGGCGCCCCGGCCTCGCCTTCGAATGGGACGCGGTGCGCGCGGTGATCACCCGCTACGACGCCGCGCAGCAGGCGGAACTCGCCGCGCTGATGCATGGCTGGCTGGGCCCGGCGCTGGCGCCCGAACGGCAGGGCTACACCGCGCTGATCGGGCAGGCGGGCGAGCAGCTCGCCGGGATCTACGAGGCCGATTACCGCGATTTCAACCGCGAGACCTACATGCGCGGGCGCGAAACCTTCGACGCCACCTGGGCGATGGTCAAGACGCTGGTCCTGGGCGCGTGGCGGCGCGACGAACTGGCCGCGCAAAAGCGCGCCGAGGGGGTGGCATGAGCCGTGCGCCTTCCGGGGTTTTCACAGGAAAAAGCTTTTCGTTCAGTGCGTTGCGGGGGGCATGTTTCGCGCGCGAAACAGCGTTTCGCAGCGCCGCGCGCCCCGTTTCGCAGGGTGTTCCGCACGCGCCTCTTTCCGCCATTTCGCAGAAAAAATCGTTTTTTACCAGTATCTTGACATATAGGTGTTTCGCGCGCGAAACACCCCGCCCCGCGCGCCCGGTTCACCGGGCCGCAACCCCGCCCCGGCAGACTGCGCCGCGCCCCACCAACCACAGGAGCCCGCCATGGCCCGCCGCCGTCTGAGCCTCGATGCCATCCCCCCCGCCGCGCCGGAAACCAAATCGATGCTCCCCCCCGCCACCGCGCCCATCGCGCAGGTCGCCGGCGACGTCGCCACCCGCGCCGCGCTGGCCGAGCTTGCCGACGAACTCACCGCCGCGCGCGCGGGCGGCCGGCTGGTGGTCGCGCTCGCGCTCGACGCGGTCGAGGCCGACTGGATCGCGCGCGACCGCCTGCCCACCCCGCCCGAGGATCTCGCCGAGCTCGCCGCCTCGATCCGCGACCGCGGCCAGCAGGCCCCGATCGAGGTGGTGGCGCTGGACGATGGCCGCTTCGGGCTGATCTCGGGGTGGCGGCGGCTGCAGGCGCTGCGCCAGCTGCATACCGAGACCGGCGAGGACCGCTTCGCGCAGGTCCAGGCGCTGCTGCGCCGCCCCGAGACCGCCGCCGACGCCTACCGCGCCATGGTCGAGGAAAACGAGATCCGCCAGGGGCTGAGCTACTTCGAGCGCGCGCGCATCGCCGCGCTGGCCGCCGAGGCCGGGGTCCACCCCGACCCACGCGCCGCGGTCGCCGCGCTCTTCGCCGCCGCGAGCCGCGCCAAACGCTCCAAGATCGGCGCCTTCCTGGCGCTGCACGCGCAGCTTGGCGATCGGCTGCGCTTCGGCCCGGCGATCCCCGAACGGCTGGGGCTTGCGCTCGCCCGCGCGCTCGAGGCCGACCCCTCGCTGGCCCCGCGGCTGCGCGAACGGCTGCGCAAGAGCGCCCCCGAAACCGCCGCCGCCGAGCTTGCGCTGCTGGAGCGCGCCCTGCGCCCCGATGCCGGACCGGACAGCCCCCCCTCGACAGCGCCCGAAACCGTCCCGACCGATGCCGGTGCGCCCGAAAGCGCTGCTGCCGCCCGCGCAACACCCCGCCCACCCCACCGCGAGGAAATCTGTCCCGGCGTGACCCTCGACACCGAAGGCGGGTTCAGCGCCGCGCGGCTGACGTTGTCGGGGCCCAAGGTCGACGGCCCGTTCCGCGACCGACTTGTCGCCTGGCTGCGCACGCAAGGCTAGCGCGGCGCCTCCGGAGCACAGCCCCGCGCCCCTTCATCCTGACACAAATATCCTCAGGGGGGAGCGTCCGCAGGACGCGGGGGGCGCGAGCGCCCCCCTGCCCCGGTTCCGGCCACGCGCTCAGGCGGGGGTGGCCGCGGCGCGGATGGCGTCGGTGATCGCGGCCATGGCGCTGTCCATCAGCGCGTCGTCCTCGGCCTCGACCATCACCCGGATCAGCGGTTCGGTCCCCGAGGGCCGGATCAGCACCCGCCCGCGCTTGCCCAGCCGGGCGTCCTGCGCGGCGATGGCCGCCTGCACGCGCGGGTCGTCCAGCGGCGCACCCCCGGCGGGCAGGGGGATGTTGTCCAGCCGCTGCGGCACCGGCTCGAAACTCTGCGCCAGCGCCGAGGCCGGCTGCCCGGTCCCGGTCATCGCCGCCAGGAACTGCAGCGCCGCGATCAGCCCGTCGCCGGTGGTGGTGTGGTCGGTCATCACGATATGGCCGGACTGCTCGCCGCCCAGGTTCCAGCCGCCCGCGCGCATCCGTTCGACCACGTAGCGGTCGCCCACGCGGGTGCGCTCCAGCCGCATGCCGTGGCCGTCCAGATACCGCTCCAGCCCCAGATTCGACATCACCGTGGCCACCAGCACGCCCTCGCGCAGGGTGCCGGCCTCGGCCATGCGGCGCGCCAGCAGCGCCATGATCTGGTCGCCATCGGCGATCCGGCCGCGCTCGTCCACCAGCACCACCCGGTCGGCATCGCCATCCAGCGCGATGCCCAGATCGGCGCCGGTCTCCAGCACCTTCTGCGCGCAGGCGGCGGGGTGGGTGGAGCCGACATCGGCGTTGATGTTGGTCCCGTCGGGGGCGGTGCCAAGCGCGATCACCTCGGCGCCCAGTTCCCACAGCACATCGGGTGCGGCGCGCCACGCCGCGCCATGCGCGCAATCGATCACCACCTTCAGCCCCGACAGCGTGCGCCCGCGCGGAAAGGTGGTCTTGGCGTATTCGACATAGCGGCCGCGGCCGTCCTCGATCCGGCGCGCGCGGCCGATCTCGGCGGGGCGCGCGGGGGCAAGCTCGGTCTCCAGCAGCGCCTCGATCGCCGCTTCGGCGCTGTCGGACAGCTTGAACCCGTCGGGGCCGAAGAACTTGATGCCGTTGTCGTGGTGCGGGTTGTGCGAGGCCGAGATCATGATGCCCAGATCGGCGCGCATCGAGCGTGTCAGGAACCCCACCGCGGGCGTCGGCACCGGGCCCAGCAGCAGCACGTTCATCCCCGCCGAGGTCAGCCCCGCGGTCAGCGCCGTCTCCAGCATGTAGCCCGACCGGCGCGTGTCCTTGCCGATCACCACCCGGTGCCCGTTGCCGCGGTCCGAGCGGAAATACGCCCCCGCCGCCGCGCCCAGCCGCAAGGCCATCGCCGCCGTCATCGGCCAGCTGTTGGCCGTGCCGCGCACCCCGTCGGTGCCGAAAAGTCTGCCGCTCATGGCGCTGCCCCCGTGCGTGATTGCCCCTGTCTAGCGCGAAACCGCGACCGGTAAAACGGGGCCGGAAAACGGGGGCGGGAAAAAGAGCCGGGACCCACGGCGGGGTTGACCTGTGGGCGGGGATTGATACGTAAGGGACCAACAGATGCAAAAAAAGGAATGTTTCTATGTCTGAACGTCCCAGCCCGGTGGTGCGCAGCTTCTTCGACCGCCCCACCGGCAGCCTGCAATATGTCTTCCACGACCCCGAGACGATGCAGGGCGCGATTGTCGACCCGGTGTGGAACTTCTTCCCCGAGGCCGGCGCCGTGACCACCGACAGCGCCGAGGAGATCCTCGCCTATGTCCGCGAGACGGGCATCGAGGTTGTCTGGATCCTCGACACCCACCCCCATGCGGACCATTTCTCGGCCGCGCCGTGGCTGGCCGAGCAGCTGGGCGCGCCGCGCGGCATCGGCGCGCATGTCACCGGCGTGCAGGAGCTGTGGAAGGGCCTCTACCACCTGCCCGCGGATTTCCCCACCGATGGCCGCCAGTGGGACCGGCTGTTCGCGGCGGGCGAGCGCTTCATGGTCGGCAACATCGAGGTCGCGGTGATGTTCTCGCCCGGGCACACGCTGGCTTCGGTCACCTATGTGGCCGGCGACGCGGCCTTCGTGCACGACACGCTGATGGCCCCCGCATCGGGCACCAGCCGCGCCGATTTCCCCGGCGGCTCGGCCGAGGCGCTGTGGGACTCGATCCGCGCGCTTCTGGATCTGCCGGCCGACACGCGGCTCTTCGTGGGCCACGACTACCCCGCCCCCAACGCGGCCCCGCAGCCGGTGGCGACCGTGGCCGAGCACCGCGCGCACAACATCCATGTGCGCGACGGGGTCGACAAGGGCGCGTTCCTGGCCACGCGCACCGCGCGCGACGCCACGCTGCCGCTGCCCGCGCGGATGCTCGCCGCGCTGCAGGTCAACATCCGCGGCGGCCGCCTGCCCGAGCCCGAGGCCGACGGCCACAGCTATCTGCGCCTGCCCATGGGCCGGTTCGAACCGCGCTGAGCCGCGCGCGCGGCCCGGCTTGTCTTCGCCCGGGTGCCGGGCTAGGCAACGCGGGTCCGGATGGGTGGCCGAGTGGTTTAAGGCTCCGGTCTTGAAAACCGGCGTGGGGGAAACCCCACCGTGGGTTCGAATCCCACCCCATCCGCCACCCGCGCCCGGGGACTGCCGGGGACTGCCGGGGACTGC
>PUOA01000243.1 GCA_003551925.1 Paracoccaceae bacterium | reverse complement strand
GGCAGGCCCAGCCGGATCGCCGCCACCGGATCGAGCGCGCGGCGCTCGATCACCGCATTGGTGAAATGCGTGGTGCCGATCATGGTGACGTCGATCGCCTCGCGCGCGATGCCGGCCTCGGTGATCACCGCCTCCAGCGCCTCGCCGATGCCGGTCATCACGTCGGCGGTGGTCACCCGCTTGACGCCGGCCAGCACCTCGCGTCCGCGCAGGATCACCGCGTCGGTGTTGGTCCCGCCCACATCAATGCCAAGTCGTGTTACCATGCCCGTCCTCCATTTCTGCTCATGCCGCCGAGGACACGAGAAACCTTGCCTTTTCTTCGTCGGTGACCCTGGGCTTCGCGGCGTCCTCGGCGTCGGTGATGACGGGGATCGCGGCGATCAGGGCGCGGGTATAGGGGTGCTGCGGATCGGCGAAGACCTCGGCCGGGGTGCCCTGTTCGACCAGTTCGCCGCGCAGCATGATGGCGATGCGCGAACACACGTTGCGCATCAGCGACAGGTCGTGGCTGATGAACAGATAGGTCAGCCCCAGCTCGCTGCGCAGCTCTTCCAGCAGCGCGATCACCTGCGCCTGCACCGACACATCCAGCGCCGAGGTCGGCTCGTCCAGCACGATCAGCCGTGGATTGGCCGCAAGCGCGCGCGCGATCGCCACGCGCTGTTTCTGCCCGCCCGACAGCTCATGCGGGTAGCGGCTGGAAAACAGCGCCGGCATGCCCACGCGGTCCAGAAGCGCGTCGATGCGCGGCTGGATCTCGCTGCGCGACAGGCCCGCAAAGCGCAGCGGCACCTCCAGCGTCTGGCCCACGGTCCGCTTGGGATTGAGCGAGGTTCCGGGGTTCTGATAGACGATCTGCGCGAGCCGCCGGTCCGCGCGCCCGTCGAACGCCTGATCCAGCGGCGTGCCGTCCAGGATCACGCGGCCCCGGCTGGGCTGCATGATCCCCATCACCATGCGCGCGACCGTGGTCTTGCCCGACCCGCTTTCGCCGGCCAGCCCGAAGATCTCGCCGCGCTGGATCTCCAGATCGACCCCGCGCACCGCATGCGTCAGCTGCGCAGGCGCGAACAGGCGCCGGGCGGCAAAGGTCTTGTGGACGCCCTGAAGCTGCACCAGCGGGGCTTCAGAGACCGGTGCCGCCGGCTGATCCTTGACGCCCGGACCATAGAGCGGCGGGATCGCGGCGATCAGGTCGCGCGCGTAATCGGTGCGCGGGGCGCGGAACAGCTCGGCCAGCGGGGCATGTTCCATGATGACGCCCTTGCGCATCACATAGACATCATCGGCCATCATCCGCACCACGCCCAGATTGTGCGTGATCATCAGCAGCGACAGCCCCTCGGTCTCGACCAGCGCGTTGATGAGCTTCAGGATCTCGTCCTGCGTGGTCACATCCAGCGCGGTGCCGGGTTCGTCGGCGATCAGCAGCGCGGGGCGGTTCATCAGCGCCAGCGCGATCAGCACCCGCTGGCGCATGCCGCCCGAAAGCTGCGCCGGGTAGGCCTCCATCACCCGCGCGCCATCGCCAAGCTGCACCTTGCGCAGCACGTCGAGGATATGCGCGCGGCGGTCGCGGCGGCTGCGGCGCGTGTCGTTGCGCCGGTCGGCCCAGTAGAGCACATCTTCCAGATGCCGCCCGATGGTGAAGACCGGGTTGAACGAGGACAGCGGGTCCTGCATCACCACCGACATTTCCACGCCCTTCAGCCCCTCGCGGGCGCTGTCGGGCCAGCGCAGCACATCCTGCCCGCGCCAGTGGATCGCGCCGCTTTCGACCGCGGCATTGCCCGGCAGCGTGTTCAGCACCGCCTTCGACGTGACCGACTTGCCCGATCCGGTTTCACCGATCAGCGCGACGCGCTGGCCTTCCTCGATACGCAGCGACACGTCGCGCAGAACATGGGTGCGCTGGCCGTAGCTGGTGAAGGCGACGTTGAGGTTGCGGATGTCCAGCAGCGCCATGGCTCAGACCTCCACGTCGAACATGTCGCGCAGCCCGTCGCCGAGCAGGTTGAAGCCCAGCGTGGCATAGAAGATCCCCAGCGCCGGACCCAGCACGCCCCACCACATTTCGGGCAGGAACTGCCGGCCATCGGCGACCATCGACCCCAGATCCGGCGTCGGTGGCCGCACCCCCAGGCCCAGAAACGACAGCGTCGCGCCGAACAGGATGATGAACGCCGCATCCAGCGTGGTCTTGACCGATATCACCGCCACGCAGTTGGGCAGGATCTCGCGCGTCAGGATGTGCCAGTGCGAGGCGCCGGCCAGCCGCGCGGCCTCGATGAAATCCTCGGCCGCGACCGATTTCGCTACCCGGTAGACCAGCCGCGCGTGCCAGGTCCACCACAGCAGCGCGATCGCGATCATCGCGTTGATCAGGTTCGGGTTCAGGATGTTGCCCACCGCCAGCGCCATGACCAGCGGCGGGATCGCCAGCATGACATTGGTGAAGCCGGTGATCGCGAACTCGGTCCGCCCGCCGAAATACCCCGCCGCCAGCCCCAGCGCCGCGCCCACCGGCACCGCCACGCCCAGCACGCCCACCACCAGCAGCAGCGAGATCCGGAAGCCATAGATCACGCGGGTGAAGATGTCGCGGCCCACCTTGTCGGTGCCCAGCCAGTGATCGGCGCTGGGCGCGGCGTGGCGGTTGGCGAAATCGAGCACGTTGCCGCTGTGCGCGGGATAGGGGGTGATCCAGGGCGCGAAGGCCACGCAGAACAGCACCGACAGCACCATCAGCGCGCCGATCACCGCCACCGGGTTCGACCGGAAGCGCAGCCACGCCATGCGCCGCGCCGACAGGATCTGCACCGGGGCGTCGGCGCCGTGGGGCTCGGCGGTGGCCATCAGCGCCCTCCCTTCATGCGCAGGCGCGGGTCGATCAGGCCGATCAGCACGTCGATCGCCAGATTTGCCACCACGAAGAACAGCCCCGACAGCATCACCACCGCCATGATCGCGTTGAGATCCTTCTGCAGGATCGATTCCAGCCCGTAGGAGGCGAAGCCACCCCAGGCGAACACCATTTCCACCACGAAGGCGTTGCCGATCAGCGACGCGAATTCCAGCCCCATGATCGTCAGCGGCGCCACCGAGGACAGCTTCAGCAGGTACCGGAACGTCACCACGCGCCCCGGCACCCCGAAGCTGCGCAGCGTCTGCACATGGTCGCGGCGCTGGTGTTCGATCATCGCCGAGCGCGTGATGCGCATGATCTGCGCGATCCCCGACAGCGACAGCGCCAGCGCCGGAAACGCCAGATGCTGCAAGGCGCTGAGCGTGACGTCGGGCCGGCCCAGCAGCAGCCCGTCGATGGTCAGCAGCCCCGTCGGCCCCGCGGGCATGCCCATGCTGCGGTCCAGCCGGCCCAGGATCGGCCAGTCCATCAGGAAATACGCCGCGAAAAGCTGCAGCAGGATGGCGGCCAGAAACGCCGGCATCGTCACCCCCACCAGCGACACCAGCCGCAGCACGGTGTCGGCCCAGCGGTTGCGGTAACGCGCGGCCAGCACGCCCAGCGGCACGCCGAACAGCAGCATCAGAGCCAATGTGGCCAGCACCAGCTCCAGCGTCGCGGGCAGCAGGCCCAGAACCTCGGTCGTCACATCGCGCCCCGAGATCAGCGAGGTGCCGAAATCGCCGCGCACCGCGCCACCGAGGAAGTTGACATACTGCACCGGCAGCGGCTCATCGAGCCCCATCTGCGCGCGCATCCTGTCCACCTGGTCCTGCGATGCCGCCGGCCCCAGCGCCATGCGCGCCGGATCGCCCGGCACCACGCGCGCCAGCACGAAGATCATCAGCGACAGCACCAGCAGGACCGAGACGAACCCGACCGCGCGACGCAACAGAAATTCGATCAGCCCTGCGTTCATGGCTCCCCTGGAGATGGCGCGCGTTCGGGGGCGAAGGTGACCGGAACGCCGCCCGCATTCCAGTATCGGCGGGGATAGGTTCTGTTCGAATGCGGACAGGGTTCTGCACTTTTCGGCGCGTGCTGCGGCGGCGGGGTGCCGCGCGGGCGATCGCGCGCGCCGCGCTCAGTTGCCCAGCAGCCCCCGCGCGCGCGCCTCGGCGACCGCCGCGCGGCGGTCGCGCGCGCCAAGCTTGGCGTAGATGTTGCGCAGGTGGAATTTCACCGTGGGCAGGCTGATCGCCATCTCGCGGGCGATGTCCTTGTTGCTGCAGCCTTCGGCCAGCAGGTCCAGCGCGCGGGTTTCCTGCCGCGACAGCGGGCCGTCGCGCGCCGTGCCCGGCCCGCCGCGCCGCAGCGCCGCGGGCACGGGCGCCCCCGCCATCGGCCCGCCGCGCATCCGCGGATCGGCCAGCAGCGGGGCCACGAAGACCCGCTCCTCGATCGCCGGGGCCGCGCAATGGCGCGCCGCGCAGGCGCCCAGCGTATCGGCCAGCAGCCGGCGAGCCTCGGCCACCTTGCCGCGCCGCCGCGCCGCCCAGGCCTGCCACAGCGCGATGCAGCGCGCCTGCCGCCACGACAGGTGGGGATTGCGCGCGGCATGCGACAGCCGGTCGGCGAGCGCGCGGTCGCGGGGCCGTTCCAGCGCCGACTGGCGCAACCACAGCAGCGCCTGCGCCATGTCCTCGGGGTCGCGCAGATCGGCCAGGTTTTCGCCGGCGCTGGCAATCCAGATCCGGCCGATGCGCGTGGCCATGGCGTCCAGCTTCAGCCGCGCCTCGCGCCAGCGCCGCGCCGATTGCAGGATCAGCACCTCGCGCTGTTCGATCAGCAGCCGGAACCGCCGCGTGCGCCACATCTGCACCCGCCAGCCTTCGAGATAGCGCAACGCGGCATCGGTGCCGCGCAGCAGCAGCAGCGCCTCGGCACCGAAGGCCAGCGCCATCGACGCGATCGACGGCCACAGCTCGCCAAAGGCGAAATCGTCAAACGCGTTTTCGGCGAAGGCCGCCATCGCGTCGGGCTGGCCCTGTTCATAGGCCACCTGCGCATGCAGCAGGCGCAGGAAGCGGTCATCCTGCGGGGTCTCGAAGGGGGTCGCGCCCAGTTCGCGTTCGGCGCCCTGCAGTTCGGGCTCGGCGGCGCGGGGCGCGCCGGCCAGCAGGTGCATCAGCGCGATATGCACATGGATGTAGAAGGCCAGATAGGGCGCCCCGGCGGCGCGGTAGTGTTCAAGCGCGCGGCGCGCGGTGGCCTGCGCCTCGCCCTGCCGGCCGGCGCGGATCTGCGCATCCAGCGCGACGTTGTAGATCGCGCCGCGCAGCAGGTGGGTGTCGGGTGCGACCTCGGCCAGCAGGGCGAAATATTCGGAATGAAAGGCGGTATCGAGCGGGCGGTCGCTGTAGATCCCCATCAGCAGCCGGATCAGGCGCAGCTCGGGCGGAAGCGCGGGCGCGGCGGAGCCAGTGCCGGAGCCAGTGCCGGAACCCGTGCCGGAACCCGTGCCAGTGCGCGTGCCGCTGCCGTCGGGCCTGCCGCGCGCATACCCGCTGCAGGCCGCATCGAGCAGCCGTCCGGCATGGCCCGACTGCCCCGCCTTCATCGCCGTCATGATCCGCAGCGCGGCAACACCGGGGGCGGGATCGTCGCCAAAGGCGTCGAGCACCGCGCGCGCCTCGGCCGGGCCCTGCAGATGGCCCAGCATCATGCCCCCGGCGCGTTCCAGCACCGCCAGCGCCCGGCGCCGATGCCCGGCCGCCAGCGCGGCATGCACCGCCGAGGGGGTGTCGCCTGCATCCCCGATCACGCGGTGCAGCGCCGGGGTGTCGGGTGTGTCGCGTGCCGCCTCGCGCAGCATCGCCGCAAACCCCGCGCCCCGCAGCGTCCAGAAACCATCGTGCCCCGGCGCGACCAGCGGACGCAGCCAGGCAAGCGCCGCGCGCAGGCTCGCGGGCAGGGCGGCATCGCGCAGCCCGCGCCCCGAGCGCGCCAGCGCCTGCATCGCGGTGCGTGCCTCATCCGAAAGGCCCGGCAAGACCGTGTCGCGCAGGAACGCGACGACCGAGGCACGGTCATCCGGGCGCGCGCGGAAATGCGCGACAAGCGCCGGCCAGCCGCAGCTGTCGCCGAAACCGGGCGCGGCGGTGTCGACGGCATGGAACAGATCGGCATTGGCGATCTCGCGCAGATGGCCATAGACCCTGAGCCGCGCGTAGCCCTGGATCTGGTGCGCCGCCGCAACCACGATCACGCGCCCGCGAAGCGTTGCGAGGTCAATGCGGGCATCGGCGGGCAGGTCGATCAGCCACGCCGCGCCGTCGCCCGAGCCCGAGGCGCGGGCGGGCACAGCTGGCGCGTGGCGCTCGATCGCGGCACCGGTGCGTGCGGCGATCAGTTCCAGCAGCGTGGTCTTGCCGGTGCCGGGCAACGCATCGATCAGGGTGATCCGCGCCGTATCCGCTGCGATGTCCTCGGCCAGCGCGCCAAGGCGGTGCCGGCGCGCATCGCCGATCAGGCCCGCGGCGTGGGGCGTGTCGATCGTCTCCGGACCGTGCGGCATCGGGTCACCCGTCCTGGCGGCAGCATCGGCCGACTGTGCCGCGAGACGGTGAGCAAGCGCAACACGGGTGCAGCGCTTTTCAAGATGCAGGCGGCCACCGCCGGGTTATCGTGCGGCGTCGGTCCGGTCCCGCAAAGGCGCCGCGCGCCGACGCGGTCCTGGTCCGGACCCCGAGATCCGCGCGCGCCGTCACTCCATGACGCTCGGGCAAGCGCGGCGATGTGCATCGCCTGCCGTCATGCAGCGGCCGGGTCACAACGGACCCGGCCTTTCCGCGCATGCTGTCCGCTCACTCGGCGGCGATGCTGCGGCGCGGTTCCGACTGCAGGTTGTCGCCGTCGTCGCCATCGACAAGCCGCAGGATGTCGGAGGCGAGGTCGAGCTCCTGCTCGGCGCGGATCGCCAGTTCCTCGACGTCAAGCGCCAGCGTCGCGCGCGACAGGCCCAGGCGGTTGAGCTGGCGCTCGTTCAGGCGCAGCAGCGTGGTCACGATCCGCGACATGTCGCGCTCCTCAAGCCACGCCTCATAGGCTTCGGGATCGCGATGGATGATGCGGCCCCAGATGCCGATCAACCCATCCCGGCGCCCGGAGCGCTCGCGGGTGGTCTGCATGTGGTTTCCGCTGAATGCTGTCATCGACATGGCGTCCTCCGATTGCTGATACCGAACCAACGCGCGGGTGGCGGGTTTCATCCACACTCACTGCAGCGTGATGTGGGAAAAGCGTATGGCCACCCCTGGGGATGAAAGCGCGGTCCACAGCGTTATATGCTGCGACAGGAACAGACACGGCGCCCCCGGCCCGAGCGGCCGCGCAGGGGCGTCTTGCGCAGGACCGGCCGCGCACGACCGGAGATGGGGACATGAAGACAACCGACCCAGCCACCGACAGGGGGCTCGGCGCCGACACGCCGTCGCTGCCCGCCGCGCTGACCGTGATCCCCGAGCCCGCACCCCCTGCCCCGCCGCGCTGGCGCCGCTTTCTGGTGGCGGTGCTGGTGCTGGCGCTGGTCTGGGCGGTGCTGACCGAGTTCCAGCCGGACGCATGGGTGTTCGGCGGCCCGGCGGTGATCGCGGGCAGCGTGCTGCTCGCGCTCTTGCCGGCAAGCCCCGGCTGGCGGCTCAGCCCGGGCGGGGCGCTGGCCTTTGCGCTGTGGTTCGCGGTGCAGTCGGTGCGCGGGGCGGTCGATGTGGCTTGGCGTGCGGTGCTGCCCGCCTTGCCGCTGCGCCCGGGCTTCCGGCACCACCCGCTGCGGCTGCCCCACGGCGCGCCGCGGGTGATGTTCGTCAACACCATAACGCTTCTGCCCGGCACGCTGTCGGCCGAAATCGCGGGCGACGAGGTGATCGTGCACATGCTTGACACGCGCGCGGATCTCGACGCCGATCTGGCCGCGCTGGAAGCGCGGATCGCGGCGCTCTTTGCGCTGCCGCAATCCTGACGGAGGTTTTGCATGACGTCTTTTCTGGGGGGGATCCTCGTGGTGCTGCTGGCCAGCGTGCTGGGCGGGCTGGTGCGCGTCTTTCGCGGGCCCGGCGCCGCGGACCGGCTGATGGCGGCGCAGCTGTTCGGCACCGCCGCCGTTGCCATGCTGCTGATCCTGTCGCAGGTGATGGCGATGCCGGCGCTGCTGGACGTGGCGATGGTGTTCGCATTGCTCGCGGCGGTGACGCTGGTGGCCTTCGTGGCGCTGAGCGCGCGCGGGAGGCCGCAATGACCCCGCTCGAGCTGATCGCGGGCGCGCTGATCGCGCTGGGCGCGGTGTTCTTCATCGCCGGCACCGTGGGCGTGCTGCGGTTTCCCGACATCTTCTGCCGCCTGCACGCGCTGACCAAGGCCGACGGGCTGGGGCTGGGGCTGGTTGCGCTGGGGGTGGGGCTGCTGGCGGCCTCGCCCGGTGCGGTGGTCCGCATCGCGCTGGTGTGGTTCTTTGTCGTGGTCGCCAGCGCCACCTGCAGCCATCTGATCGCGCGCCATGCGCTCGAGCGCGCGCGCAGGGAGCGGTCATGATCGACACCATGGTGATCTTCGATCTGCTGCTGGCGGTGGCGGTGGTGGCGCTTGCGGTGGCGTCGATGACGACGCGCGACATGTTTGCGGCGATCGTGCTGTTCGTGGTCTTCGGACTGCTGTCGGCGCTGGCCTGGGTGCGGTTGTCCGCACCCGATGTGGCGCTGGCCGAGGCCGCGATCGGCACCGGCGTGACCGGCGCGCTGCTGTTGCGCACGCTGCACCATGTCCAGACCGTGGAGCGCAAGGCGGCGCCGGAGCCGCTGCCCGTGCCGATGGGCGTGCAGATCGCCAACGCGGCGTTCTGCGGGCTGCTGACGCTGGGGCTCGCGGCGGCGTTTGCGGGCGCCCCGCGCGGCGGGCCGGGGTTCGACCTGCTGGTCGCGGATGCGATGTCGATCAGCGGGGTCGACCACCCGGTGACGGCGGTGCTGCTGAACTTCCGCGCCTATGACACGCTGATGGAGGTCGTCGTCCTGCTCGCCGCGGTGATCGCCGTGTGGCAGATCGAGCGCGGACTGTCGGACGCCCCCGCCCCGGCGCTGGGCGAGGTCTGGCAGGGCTTCGCGCGGCTGACGCTGCCCGCCATCGTGGTGGTGGGCACCTATCTGCTTTGGGTGGGCTCGTCGGCGCCCGGCGGCGCGTTCCAGGGCGGCGCGGTGCTGGCGGCGGTGGGGCTGTTGCTGCTGCTCTCGCGGCTCTATGTGCCGCGCCCGTCGCATCGCGGCGCGGCGCGGGTGGCCTTCGTGCTGGGCACGGGCGCCTTCGCGGCGGTGGCGCTGCTGGTCACGGGCGGCGGGCGGATGCCGTTCGAATACCCGCTCGAACACGCCAAGACGCTGATCCTGCTGATCGAGGGGCTGGTGACGATCTCCATCGCGGTGACGCTGGCCGCGCTGTTCCACGGGCGCGAACCCGTGGCCCTGCCCGAACGCGCAGCCGGGACCGGAGGCCGCGATGACGCCTGACCTCATCTACGGCGTGACCGGGATTGCCGTTTTCGCCATCGGGCTGGTGGGCGCGATCGTGGCGCAGAACCGGTTGCGCCGGGTGCTGGCGCTGAAGCTGTGCTCGGTCGGGGCGGGCTTCGTGCTGATCGTGGCCGCGTGGCGCAGCCCGCCCGACGCTCCCGATCCGGTGCCGCACGCGCTGGTGATCACCGGCATCGTGGTCATGGTCAGCGCCACCGCCGTCGCGCTCGCCCTGATCCGCCGCCTGCACAGCCTCGAGGCCGAAGATGACGCTTGATCCCCTGACGCTGGTGGTGTTCGCGCCGCTGTTCGGCGCGATGGCGGCCTTTGTGGCACCGCGCGCGGCGGCGGCCATCGGGCTGGCCACGATGGCGCTGACCGGCGCCGCGGTGGCGTGGCTGGCGACCGAGGTCCACGCCGCAGGCGCGGTGCGCACGCCGCTGGGCGGGTGGGAGCCACCGCTGGGCATCGCGCTGCGCGCCGACGGGCTGAGCGTGGCGATGCTGGTGCTGACCACCGGCGTGGGGCTGCTGGTCTCGCTGGGCGCGCTCGACAGCTTCAAGGGCACGGCCAACGCGCGGCTGCAGCAGTATTTCTGGCCGCTGTGGCTGCTGCTGCTGACGGGGATGAACGGCGTCTATCTCAGCACCGACATCTTCAACCTGTATGTGATGATCGAGGTCATCGCGCTCGCAGCGGTCGGGCTGACGGTGCTCAGCGGCACGCGCGCGGCGCTGCGCGCGGGGCTCGAATACATGTATGCCTCGATCCTGGGCGCGCTGTTGTTCCTGCTCGGCGTGGGGTTCGTCTATCTCCAGATCGGGCAGCTCGATTTCGCCGGGCTGATCGGGGCCGAACCATCGGCGGCGATGAGCACGGCGCTGGCGCTGATGGTGGTGGGGCTGCTGTTGAAAACGGCGCTGTTTCCGCTGCATTTCTGGCTGCCTTCGGCGCATGCCAATGCCACGGCGCCGGCCTCGGCGCTGCTGTCGGGGCTGGTGGTGAAGGCCGCGCTCTACATCTTCCTGCGGTTGACCACCTACATGCCCTTGCCCGACGAGATCCTCGTCGCGCTGATCGGCGCGCTGGGTGCGGGCGCGGTGCTGTGGGGCGGCGTTCAGGCGCTGCGGGCCGAGCGGCTGAAGATGCTGGTCGCGTGGTCGACCGTGGTGCAGATCGGGCTGATCTTCATCGCCTTCGCGCGCGCCGGGCAGGTCGGCCTGACCGAAAGCTGGAAGGCGGCGGCGCTGCTGATCCTTGCCCACGGCGCGGCCAAGGCGGCGATGTTCCTGTCCGCCGGCCGCATCAAGGACGAGATCGGGCACGACATCATCCGCGATCTGGACCGCACCCCGGTGCGCCCGACGCTGGCGCAGTTCACCTTCGCGCTGGCCGCGATCAGCCTGATCGGGCTGCCCCCGAGCCTGGGCTTCATCGGCAAGTGGTCGCTGATGGAGGGCGCGATGGCGGCGGGCTACTGGCACTGGGTGGCGGTGACGATGGTCGGCACGCTGATGTCGGTGGGCTATTTCAGCCGCGTCATGGCCGGGTTCCTGCGCTTTGACCGTGTCCGCGCGCCGGTGGCCGAGCATCAGGGCTGGGCGCTCGCAGACCTGCCGCCGCTGGTGCTGGCGCTGGGCGCCATCGGGCTGGGCCTGGCCGCCGCGCCGATCCTGAGCTTCATCGAGCTTGGCTATCCGTTCGGGATGACCCCATGACCCTCCTCTCCGCCGACATGCCGCTGCTGCCGCTTTTCATCCTGCTGACGTCGTTGCTGGCGTCACCGGTGTTGTTTGCCCTGCCCGAGAGCGCGGCGCGGCTGCGCACGGGGATCAACCTTGGCATGGCCGCGCTGAAGGTCGCGCTGGTGGCGTGGCTGAGCTGGAAGGTCAGCCAGGGCGTGATCTACGACCTCAGCTTCACGATGCTGCCGGGGCTGGAGTTCAAGCTGCAGGCCGACCCGCTGGCGATCCTGTTCATCGCGCTGTCGGCGATCCTGTGGCTGATCACCACCGTGTATTCGGTGGGCTATCTGGAGCGCGGGCCGCACCGGGCGCGGTTCTTCGGTTTCTTCAGCCTGTGCGTGGCCGCGACCGTGGGCATCGCCATGGCGGGCAACCTGTTCACCTTCCTGATCTTCTACGAGCTGCTGACGCTGGCGACCTATCCGCTGGTGATCCACCGCGGCTCGGCCGAGGCGCTGCGCGCGGGCCGCATCTATCTGATCTACACGCTGGTCGGCGGGCTGGTGCTGCTGCTGGGCACGCTGGGGCTGTGGGTGCTGGCGGGCACCACCGATTTCGTCCCCGGCGGCGTGCTGGGCGCGGTCGCGAACGACCAGCGCCTCGCCGCGCAGCTGCTGTTCGTGGTGCTGGTGGGGGCGCTGGGGGTGAAGGCCGCGCTGGTGCCGTTCCACGCGTGGCTGCCGATCGCCATGGTCGCGCCGGCGCCGGTCTCGGCGCTGCTGCACGCGGTGGCGGTGGTCAAGGCGGGCGCCTTCGGGATCATGCGCGTCGTCTACGAGGTGTTCGGGATCGAGACCGCGCAGGTGCTGGGGCTGACCGCACCGCTGGCCGCGCTGGCGGCGGTGACGATCCTCTATGGCTCGTTGCGCGCGATCACGCAGGACGACATCAAGAAGCGCCTCGCCTATTCGACCGTGAGCCAGGTCAGCTACATCACGCTCGGCGTGGCGCTGGCCAGCCCCATCGCCGCGGTGGGGGCGCTCGCGCATCTGATCCACCAGGGGCTGATGAAGATCACCATGTTCATGGCCGCCGGCAACCTGGCCGAGGGGCTGGGCGTGAAGAAGGTCAGCGCGATGGACGGCGTGGGCCGCGCGATGCCGGGCACGATGCTGGCGTTCTCGCTCGCCGCGCTGGCGATGATCGGGCTGCCGCCGCTCGCCGGGTTCGTGAGCAAATGGTATCTGGCGCAGGGCGCGTTGGACGCCGGCGCGGCGTGGGTGATCGCGCTGCTGCTGGGCTCGAGCCTGCTGAACGCGGTCTATTTCCTGCCGATGCTGCACCGCGCGTGGTTCCGCGACGGCTCCGACACGCCCGAGACGCCGGGCCGCCCGCGCATCGGCTGGTGGCTTGCCGGCCCGCCGATCACCACCGCGCTGCTGGTGCTGGTGGTGGGCAGCTTCGCCAACGCGCCCTTCAGCCCGCTGGAGTGGACGCGCTTCGTGGTCAGCATCGAATATCTGGAGTGAGCCGATGACGCTTTCCGCCTTCCTGTTCGCGCTGGGCTGGCCGCTGGCGATGGCGTTCGCGCTGCTGTGGGAGGGCGCGCGCCCGGTCCTGTGGCGGATGATGCCGCTCGCCCCGCTGCCCGCGCTGGTGCTGGCGCTGCTGAACACTGCGCCGCTGCAGGTGACGGGCGCGTGGTTGATGCTGGGGCTGACGCTGGGGATCGACGACACATCGCGCCTGTTTCTGGTGTTCACCACGGTCCTGTGGATTGCCGCGGGGGCCGCGGCGCGCCACTGGATGCGCGCCGACCCGCGCGCGACCGCGTTCGGCGTGGCGTTCCTGCTGGCGATGAGCGGGAACCTGGGGCTGATCGTGGCGCAGGACGCGGTGACCTTCTACGCCGCCTTTGCGCTGATGAGCTTCGCCTCCTACGGGCTGGTGATCCACACACGCTCGGACAGCGCGGACCGGGCGGCGAAGCTCTATATCGCCTTCGTGGTGGCGGGCGAGCTGATCCTGTTCTCGGGGCTGGTGCTGGCGGCGACGCAGGTGGGCTCGATCCTGCTGGCGGACCTGCGCACCGCTGCGCTTGACGGGCTGGCGGTGGCGCTGCTGCTGGCCGGGTTCGGGGTCAAGCTGGGCGTGATGCCGCTGCATTTCTGGCTGCCGCCCGCGCATGGTGCCGCGCCCGTGCCGGCCTCGGCGGTGCTGTCGGGGGCGATGATCAAGGCGGGGCTGTTCGGCATCGTCTCGGCGGTGCCGCTGGGGGTGGTGGCCTATGACGACCACGGCACCGTGGTCATGGCGGCAGGCATGGTGACGATCTTCGCCGCGCTCCTGCTCGGCGTGCAGCGCAGCGCCGCCAAGGAGGTGCTGGGCTTTTCCAGCGTCGGGCAGATGGGGATCATCGCGCTCGGCCTCGGCGCGGGGCTGATGACGCCCGAGGCATGGCCCGCCATCGCGCCGCTGCTGCTGTTCCTGGCCGCGCATCACGCGCTGGCGAAGGGCGCGCTGTTTCTGGGCGTGGGCGCCTTCGCGGCGCAGGGCAGCGCCACGTCGCGCGGGCTGATCACCGTGCTGTGGCTGGTCCCGGCGCTGGTGCTGGCGGGCCTGCCCGCGACCTCGGGCGCGCTGGGCAAGGAGGCGCTGAAGGCGGCGCTGGCCGAGGGCTCGGCGGTCTGGGCGCCGTGGCTGACGCTGGCGCTGACGCTGTCGGGGGTCGCCACGACGCTGCTGGTGGCGCGCGCGCTGGCGCTGATGTGGCTCTCGCCGCCCAAGGCGCCGCCCACGCGGTCCGAGGCCTTGGCGCTGCCCTTTGCGGGCCTCGCCGGGCTGTCGCTGGCGCTGCCGGCGATCTGGCCGGTGCTGAACCCCATCGTTGCCGCCCCGGTGCTGCAGGCCGCGCCTGCCGCCTTCTGGCCCGTGGGCCTCGGCATCGCGGTGGCGCTGGGGGTGGCCGTCACCGCGCATGCGCAGCGGATCGGCGTTTCGGTGTTCTTCGACGGGATTACGGCGCCGCCTCGTGCGTTGGTGAGACAGTTGGAAAACGTCTGGGCCGCCAAACGGCGCGCCGCGCGGCGGATGGGCTACGCCATCCCGCGCAGTGTCGAAGCGGCGGCCCAACGGTGGCGACTGGGCCAGACCGCGATTGTCGGGCTGATCGCCATGTTCCTGCTGGTCGAGGCGGTCGCCGCGGTGCGCGACGACCGGATCACGGCCCCCGCGGAGTATCTTGACGGACCCGCGGCCACACCGACACCCGGCACGATGCCCGAGAGCATCGACGGACCGCAGATGGAGGACACCGATGCGCCACGAGACGGAGTTTCAGATCCATAAGAACGCCACCGCGGCCCCGGATGCCGATGCGGACAAGCCCGCACCCGCGCGCGCTGACGGCTTCACCCTCACCCGCTACCGCGTCAGCAACTTTCGCTCCGTCAGCGATTCCGGGTGGCTGAGCCTCGACAAGGTCACCGCGCTGATCGGCGTCAACGAATCCGGCAAGACCAACCTGCTGCTGCCGCTGTGGAAGCTCAACCCCGCCAGCGGCGGCGAGATCGAGCCCATCGCCGACTACCCCAAGGCGCTGTTCGTCACCATCCGCAACGCGCCCGACCAGTTCCAGTTCATCATTGCCGAGTTCGACACGGGCCGCGCCTCGACGGTCCTGGCCGAGCTTGCCGGCATCCCCGAGCCGCAGGCGCGCCGCGTGTCGGTGGCGCGGCTCTATGACGGCGGCTACCGCATCGCGTTCCCGGATTTCACCCGCGATGACGACGCCGCGGTGCGCACCGCCCTCGCCGCGCTGGAGGAGGCGCAGCGCGACCTGACCACCCTGCGCGAGGATCTGCAGCCGCAGGCGCTTCAGGTGGTCACGGCGATCCTCGATGACCTCAACGGGCTGGCGCAGATCACCGCCAACGACATGCGGCTGGCGCGCAACGCCGTCGCCGCGCTGATCCCCGAGGACCCGCCGGCAACCAGCACGGTGGTCACGCTGCTGCGCGGGCTGCAGAAGACGCTGGGCACGCAGATGGCGGCGATGATGTCACCCGACCCGGCCTCACGCGATGAAGTGCGCCGCGCGGTGACCGAGCGGCTGCCGCAATTCGTCTACTACTCGAATTACGGCAACCTCGATTCCGAGATCTACCTGCCGCATGTGGTCGAGAACATGACCCGCCCGGACCTCGGCGCCAAGGAAAGCGCCAAGGCGCGCACGCTGCGGGTGCTGTTCGAGTTCGTGGGCGTCGAGGCGCGCGAGATCCTCGAGCTTGGCCGCGATTTCCGCGACCTGCGCGACGAGGCCGAGGCCCGCATGATCGAGGAAGAGGGCAGAACCGGCGTCCTCAAATCCGCGATCATGCGGCTGCGCGGCCAGCACCACCAGCCCGACCCCGAGATCCTGGCCCGGATCGCGCAGGCCAAGCGCACCCGCTCGATCCTGCTGCAATCGGCGGGCACCAAGCTGACCGAGCGCTTCGCCGAGTGGTGGAAGCAGGGCGATTACCGCTTCCGGTTCGAGGCCGACGGCAACCATTTCCGCATCTGGGTCGCCGATGCGCGCCGCCCGCAGGAGGTCGAGCTCGAGCACCGCTCGACCGGGTTGCAGTGGTTCCTGAGCTTCTTTCTGGTGTTCCTGCACGAGGCAAGGGGCGCGCATGACAACTGCGTGCTGCTGCTCGATGAGCCGGGCCATTCGCTGCACCCGCTCGCGCAGCGCGACCTGTCGGCGTTCTTCGACGGGCTCGCCGCCGCCAACCAGATCCTCTATACCACGCATTCGCCGTTCCTGGTCGATGCCGACCGTCTGGCGCGGGCGCGCAAGGTTTATGTGGACCGCGACGGATCGACCCGCGCCACGGCCGATCTGCTGATGGCCGAAGGCACCGACACCCAGCGCGGGGCGGCGTTTGCGGTGCGCGCAGCGCTCAACATGGCGGTGGCCGAGGCCAGCATGTACGGCGCCCAGCCCGCGCTGGTGCAGGGCGTGATCGAACAGCGTTACCTGAGCATGATCAAGACGCTGTGCATCGCCGCCGGCCGCTTCGTGCCGAAGCGCGACCTGATCTTCGCGCCCGCCTGCAACGCCGAGATCATGCACGTCATGGCCCGGATGCTGAGCGACGCGGATGCGGGCCTGCCGCCGGTGCTGGTCGACGACACCGACCAGGGCCGCGCGATGGCCGCAGGGATCGGCCATGACACCAGCCCGGTGGTGGCGCTGGGCGCGCTGACGGGGCTGAAGGGCGCCACCATCGAGGATCTGATGCCCAGCGAGCTGCTGGCCGCGCAGCTCGACCGGGTGGAGCGCCGGCCGGAGCGGCTCTTCGCCGATCAGATGGACGCGGCAAAGCCGTTCGTGGCGCAGGCGCTGGCCTGGGCCGAGGCCGAGGGCATCACCCTGGCCCCCGACTGGCGGGTGCAGCTGATCGACCGCGTCCAGAAGCTGCTGCTGGTGAGCAAGCGCGACGAGCTGGAGACGGAGACGCTCGATGCGTGGGCGCGGTTGCTGGACAGGCTGAGCGCGGGATAACCGCCCGCGCGGGCCATCGAAGGGACCACCTCCTGCACGCACGGCGCCACGGCCGGTGCCGCGGCGACAGCCCGGCCCGGACGGCGCGCAGCTCGCGTCCGATTGCAGCGCGGTCCCGTCGCGCAAGATCGCGGTCACGCCGCAGGCGCGTGATCCCGGCCGCATTCTCGCGCAGCTCCGCGCGCAGTGCGGGGGTGAGGACGGGGGCCGGAGTGAGGGCGGGGCCGGGGTGAGGGCGGGGTGAGGGCGGGGTGAGGGCGGGGGCGGCATCAGGCGCCAGCAGGTCCTTGCCAGGCGCAGCACGGCGGCGGGTGCGACGGGCGATCTCCCGGTCGGGTCCGCGCATGATGGCTCGGCTGGCTCAAGGTGATCGATGATCGCCCTCCCCGGTCCTGCAAGACAGGTTTCACGGAATCGGCACCCACCGCGCGGCACACAAGGCTTGATCCATGGCGCCTGTCGCCGCATGGTGCCGACCCAGTCGTGATGTGAGAGGTTACGCCCTTCACTTTGAAACCAAAGGGAAAGATCGAATGCAACATGATGCCCGACGCCTGTCGACCGTCCTGACCGCGACCCTCGCATCGGCGCTCGCCCTCATGGCATCGAGTGTGTCGGTCATGGGCGGGAGCCACGGCGGTGCGCTCGACCATATCGACACGGAAGCGACCTTCGACGCCGACATCCCCGCGCATCTCGAGGCGCTGCTCGACCGGGCGGGGATCGAAATCGTCGCGCAGGCGCGGCGCATGGATGGTGACACGGTCGTTCTGCAGAACGTGCGCGTGATCGAGACGCAGGCCGCGACCGAGGAGCTCTGGATCGACGAGATCGGCATCGTTCCGCACGCCGATGGCGCGCACTCGGCGCTGGTTGCGACGCGCCCGGACGGCGATGTGCGCGGCAAGCTTGTCGACCATGTCGCCGAGGAGACGCATTATTTCGCGCTCAACGCGGAGCATGCCGCCCTCAGCCTGCGGTCGGGGGGCGATGCGCATTTCGCCGCCGCCCTGCCCGCGGACGTCCTGCGGTTCCGCGGCGGCAGCGTCGAGCACGTGTTTCAAGGCGCGCAGCACGCCTCGGGTGTCGCGGCGCATCTGGAGGGGTTCGCGCTTGAATTCGAGACCTCGGCGCGCAGCCTCGATCTGGGCATCCGCGCCGACGCGGCGCGCATCGACGCGACCGATGCCGCGCAGCGCGTGACGACCCGGATGGACGCGTTCAGCATCGCCGCGCGGAATGACGGGCTCGATCAGGACACCGATATCCTGTTCGACATGGACGCGCTGCAGGACGGGGCGACGCTGGAGTTCAGCAGCCGCGCCGAGAACATCGTGACCGAGCAGCGCGCGGGTGATGATGTGGCGCGCTCGTCGATGGAGCGCGCGGAGCTGGAGGCATCCTACGGCATCGATGGGGTGTCGCTCGCGCTGGAGTCCAGCGGGCTTGATGCCGACGGGGGTGTCGCGCTGGGGTTCCTGCACCAGATGATGGCGGGGCCGGACGCCGACGGATCGGCGGATCTGTCGCTGACGGCCGATCGGCAGCGCATCGCGTTCAACCTGCCCGCCGTCCCCGGCGAGGGTGCGCAGGATATCGGGCTGGAAGTCCTGCTCGATCAGGTCATCCCCGGCGCCGATGTCTGGGCGATGATCGACCCTCAGGGCGCGCTGGACCGCGAACCGCTCAGCCTTGCGCTGACGCTTGACGGAACGGCGGTGGCCGCGCAGCACATCGTCGGGGCCGTGGCGGGCGCGGTCGGGGCTGCGATGATGGACGGATCGCCCGAACAGCAACTGCTCGACGCGGTGGAGCGGCTCGAAGTCAGCATGGATGGGCGCCTGCAGGCGCTTGGCGCACGCATCCTGCTGGATGCCGACATGACACTCGATTCGGGTGACGCGCTGCCGCATCTGGTCTCGACGCTGTCGATGACCGGTGTCGCCGAGGCGCTGTCCCGCGCCGCCGCGATCCCGCTTCTGGATGAAGCGGTCGTTATGGGCGCGGCAGAAGCGCTCGAGATGTTCACCATGCCCACGGAGGACGGCGATCGGACCCTGGAGTTCGAGGGCCGCAGCGACGGCAGCGCGCTGCTCAACGACAATCCGATATGAGGCTGCGTCCCGGAACCCCCCCGCGATTCACGGCGTATCCCGGCGCAATCGCGATCAGCTTGCGCAAGGGTTTCATGACAGCACGCCCGAAGGCGACGGGATCAGCGTGACCTGCGGTGCAGATGATTCCCGAACCGCACGGAAACGGGCAGGCACCGCTGCCCTTCGGGCGCCAGTGCGCGACCGGGGGTCTGGAGGCCCCTGCGCTCCGGGCCTGCCGCAAGCGCATTGCGCGCCGGCCGACGCAATCCGCTGCGCGGGCCGCTGATCCCCACCTTCGCGATGGAAAGGAGCCCCGAAATGGATCCGACACTGACCGAACGCACCCTCACGCCCTTCGGGACGCGCGCGCAGCCCGCCTGGCGCCGGATTGCGCTGCTTGCCGTGGCGGTCGGTCTGCCCCTTGCGCCGGCGCTTGCGGTCGCCCACGATGCCGAGATCATCCGAGACGTTGCCGCGCTCGAGGATGCGAGCGCGACGCAGCGCGCGGCGATCCTTGAACGGCTGGCACCCCACGGGGACGCGGCCGTGGAGGTCGTGCTCGAGTTCATGCAGGAGGAACTTCTGGAGCGACATGTCGCCCTGCAGGCCGTGGCGGAACTGCAAGTGAGCAGCGACTGGGGCGAAGCGGACCGCGCCCCGCCCGCGCCTGCGACCGGGTCCGCAAGCGATACCACCCCGGCCGAGCCCGCACAGGATGACCCGTTTTCCGCGCCGAAACGCGTGAACCCGCCGCCCGACGCGCCGCGTCACCGCATCGTCAACGTCGATGCCGACGACAAGCTCAACATCCGGGACCGCCCCGGGGTGCCGGGCAGCACGATCATTGCGCGGATCGCCCCGGATGGCGTGAACGTCGCCACCGGCGAGGGCACCGCGCAGGTCAATGGCGGCACCTGGGTCGAGGTGCTCTATCCCGGCCTGCCTGGTGGGTCGGGCTGGGTGAATGCGCATTTTCTCGAGCAGATCCCCGAGGGCGAGCGTTCCGGGCTCGGCGCCCCCGACATCACGCGGGGTGCGCCGAACGAGCTTGCCGAGCTGTTCACGGGGATCGAAGGCTACGAGGCATTGGATTGGGAAGCCGTTGAACACCGGTTTCTGGAGGCCGCCGCCGGGCCCGACCCCGAGACCTTCCGCGCCATCAACAGCCTTGGCCCCATGACCCGCGCCCTGCTGATCCTGGAGGAGGAAGAGGCGCCGCAGGTCCATGCCCGCTACCGCATCCGCTACGGGATGGAGGAGATGGGGCCGTTCCCGCCCAAGGCCTACACGACCCCCATCAGCTTCGTGCAGATCGATCGCTTCAACATGGGGCCACAGCGCATGAAGGCGCTGCCCCAGGACGATCCGGCGCCGCATGTCTCGTACCGCATGGTGATGGACACGGTCCAGATGCGCACGGCGCGCGCCTTCCGGCTGTCGCGCGCCGAGCTCGATGATGACACCGCAGCCGCGATGCGCTGTCTCGGCGTTTCCTGCCTGTCGATGGAGGCGCCGGCCGAGCAGGCCACAGGCGACTGGGACGCCGATCCCGACGCAGCGATCACGCTGACGCCGCCCTATGATCTGATGACGCGCGATGGCACGCACAGCCCGGCTGCGGTGCTCGATCAGCTGACCATCGACCACGGGTTCGTCGGCGATCAGCGCAATGGCCGGGTGAGCTGGTCCTATCCGGAATCGCGCGAAGGCGTCACCTTCGGCGCGCCCTTCATCGACGTCGTCATCGATGTGAACCTGGCGCAGGATTTCTCTGTGCAAGGCGTGCTGCGCGACGCGCATCCGAACGACACCTCGCTCGCCGAGCTCTGGCACAAGGTCAGCTCGATCGCGTCGGGGGACCCGCAAGCCCCGCTGGTGTCGCAGTCGGTCCAGCGGGTGCGCCATTCGCCTCCCTGAGGGTGCGATGGGCCACGCCGAACGCGACGGAAACAAACGGAGGGAGAGCCATGCAGAAAAACACCATGCTTGCCGCAAGCGCGTTGGCGCTGATGTCGATGACCGCCGGCCTTCGGGCCGACGCGCTCGAGGATATCAGCGACCACCCCCTGGTGCCCCGCATTCAGGAGACCGAGCTCATCGCCCATGATCACGTTGACCACGACCGGCATGTCATCCCCTGGGGCCCCCACCGCGATGGTGCATGGAAAGAGACGATCGAGGTCGACGGCGCCCATGAGAGATTTGCCTACATCCTGCGCGATCCGGACATACGGCCCCTGCCGCTCAGCGTGGCCTACAAATCGGTGCTTGGGTTGCGGGGCTTCGAGATCGATTTCCTTGCGGTGGGGCGCACGCATCTGCCCGACGATTTCAGCGAGGATCCCCATTTCAGCCGTGACGTCGATCACCACCCCGGGGGCGCGCCGTCTCCCGACAGCGATCTGGACGCGCGGCGCTTCTTCGGCGCCCGGCACGCGGACGAGGACCTGTATGTCACGGTCTTCATCCACGAGAACGCGGAAGGCGAGCCGGTCATTCTGGTGAGCATCGTCGAGCCTTGAGTGGCCCGCACGGGGCTGAAATCGTCACGGGCGCGGCGCTGCCGGGCCGGGACGCAACTCAGCGGCGCATGAAATGGTCGCGGGTGAACACGTTGGCCGGGATAGCGGCCAGCTCGGCGGTCATCCGCTGGGCGATGACCATGTCGTCCCCCGCCTGCGGCAGCGTCCGCTGCACATATGTGGCGATCCCCGACGCCTCGAGCCGTGCCCTGATCTGCGCCAGCCCCGACGGCAGCGCCGTGGCGTCGGCGGGCGCGTAGAACGCCACCACGCCCGGCGCGCGCTGCACGATCTGGTGCGTCAGCGCCTGGGCGCGCGCGCTGTGCGCGGTTTCGAGCGACGCAAGGAGCGGCGTGCGCGCGGGGTCGAGATGCGGCGCCAGCATGTTCACGCTCAGCGGCAGCGACCGGCTGGAGTATCCGAAGCACGGGTTGTTCGCGTGGGGTCCGATCCGCGGGTCCAGGCTGACGCCATCGATGATCTGCCGCGCGTCCAGCCCGTGATGGAGCGCGTAGCTGTCAAGTTCGTTGAAATAGGCCAGCCGCGCGGCCTGGAACAGCGTCGACAGGTGGCGCGTGAGCTCGGCCTCGGCGGGACCGATGGCGCGGGTGGGGATGGCGTTGCTCAGCGCGGCCTCGGCCAGCAGCGCCAGCGCCTTTTTCCCGGCCGCGCCGCGGTCGCCGACGATCAGGAATTGCGGGTGCAGCACGGCGCTCAGGCGGTGCCCCTCACGCGCGAATTCGGGGGCGTAGACAATCCGGGGGCTGCCGGTCTCGGCGCGCCTGGCCGCGCAGTAGCCCACCGGCACCGCCGAGCGCACCACGATCAACGCTCCGGGCCTGCGGCGCGCGGCCATCTCGATCCGGCTGTCGAGTTCGGCCAGCTGCGCGGCGCCCGTCTCGGGATCGAATGACAGCGGCGGTGCCACGATCACCGCATCCGCGCCGTCGAGTGCCGCGTCGGTATGCAGGCTGGCGCTCAGCCGCAGCGGATAACGGGCAAGATACGGCGCAAGCGCTGGGTCGCACAGGTCGAAGGCGCCGGTGTTGATGGCCTCCACCCGGTCCGGCACCGGGCCGGTCATCACCACCTCATGCGTCCGGGCAAGCGCCAGCGCGTCGGCGAGTGCGACGCCGCCCAAACCGATGATCGCGATTTTCATGTCGGGTCTCCTCTCTGTGAGTGCGTGCAATGCGAACGGGATACCCGCCGATCAGGGCAACAATCGTTCATTTCGGGGACGATTGTTGAAAGCCCGCCCGGTGCGGTGCCGAACGCTCAGTCCTGCCCGTAAATGTCGCGGGTGAAGACCTTGGCCGCGTGTGGTGCAAGCTCGGCCACCATGCGGTTGGCGACGATCAGGTCGCAGCCGTCGGCGAAGCGGTCGAAATCGGGCTCGAGCGGCTGGCCGAGGCACTCCGCACCCTGCCATTCGGGCTCGTGCACGACCAGGTCGACGCCGCGCTCGTGCAGCAGCGCGATGATGTCCTGCATCGCCGAGGCGCGAAAATTGTCCGACCCCTGCTTCATCACCAGCCGGTAGATGCCGACCTTCGCCGCCCCACGCGCGGCGATGCTGTCGGCCACTGCCCGCTTGCGCGCGTCGTTCGAGGCCAGCGTGGCCGAGATCAGCGCCTGCGGCACGTCGTCGAAATTGGCGCGCAGCTGCTTCGAATCCTTCGGCAGGCAGTAGCCGCCATACCCGAAGGACGGATTGTTGTAGATCGCGCCGATCCGCGGGTCGAGGCACAGCGCGTCGATGATCTCGCCCGCGTCGAGGTCGAGGTCCATCGCCAGCGTGTCGGCCTCGTTGAACGCGGCGACGCGGCTGGCCAGGTAGGTGTTGGCGAAGAGCTTGATCGCCTCGGCCTCGGTCGGATCGGTCAGCAGCACCGGCACCACGTCGGCCAGCGCCGCGCCGCGCAACAGATCGGCGACGGCCTCGCCGCGGGCGCTGACCTCGCCCACCACGATCCGGGTGGGGTGCAGATTGTCCTCGAGCGCGCGGCCCTCGCGCAGGAATTCGGGCGAGAACACGATCCGGTCGCAGCCGAACCGCGCGCGAACGCCTTTGGTGTAGCCTACGGGAACCGTGGACTTGATCACCATCACCGCGCGATCGTTCACCGCCAGCACCTGCGCGATGACCGCCTCGATGCTGGTGGTGTCGAAGGCGTTGGTGGCCGGGTCGTAATCGGTCGGCGTGGCGATGAACACGTACTCCGCATCCGCATAGGCGGCGGCGGCGTCGGTGGTGGCGCGCAGCCGCAGCGTTCCCGTTGCCAGATGCGCGCGGGCGAGCGTGTCCTCGACCGGAGTGCGGCCTGCGTTCAGCGCCGCCACGCGCTCGACGCAGACGTCAACGGCGGTCACCTCGTGCTGGCGTGCCAGCACGATGGCGTTGGACAGCCCCACATAGCCCAGGCCGGCAATGGCGATCTTCATTGTGGAATTCCTTTTTTTCAGCTGTTGAAATCAATGGCCGGACGGAGCTCGACACGGTCACCATCCGCCAGCATGAAGCGTCCGCCCACGGCGCGCTCGGCGGCGTCGGCGGCGCGGATCAGATACACGCGGCCGGGCGCGTCGCCATGCCGGATCACCTGCACCGCGTGGCCGGGGGTGCCCAGACGCGCGATCAGGTCGGCCACCGAAACGCGTGTTGCCCCCGGGTCGATCACGCGCTCGGGCTGGCCGTCAAGCGCCACGGTGATCCCGCGCGGAGCGCGCGCGGTTCCCAGCCGGGGGCCGCCCACCTGAACGACATCGCCGTCGCGCAGCATGGGCAGGGCGCGGCCTTCCTCGAGGAACCCGCGGATGTCGACCGCGATTTCGCGCCCCGCGCGCAAGATGGTGACCCCGCGCGGGGTGGCGGTGGTTGCAAAGCCGCCTGCGGCGTTGATCGCGTCGATCACGCTCAGCGGGCGCGTGGTCAGCACTTGCCGGCCAGGCCGGTTGACGGCGCCGACGACGCTGATCTGCCGCGCGGCGTGGTCGGTCACGCGCAGGTCGAGCTGCGGGTCGGGCAGGTATGCCTGCAGGCGCCGCGTCAGCTCGGTGCGGATTGCGGCGGGCTCGCGGTCGGCGGCTGGAATGGCGCCCAGAAACGGCACCTCGATGGTGCCGTCGGCGCCGACCTCGTAGCCCGCGGGTGCGGTCAGTTCGGGCGCGTCGATGGCGTGGATCTGCAGCACGTCGCCGCGCCCGACCAGATACGCATCGCCGCTGCGCGCGGCGACCGCTCCGATGGTGTCGGCGGTGACCGTGATCGCGTCGGGGACCGCATGGGTCGGCGCAGAGCCTGTGTCCTGCATCGCGCAGCCGGCAAGCAGGCTGAGCACGAACGCGGCGAGAAGCGGTTTCAATGCCATGACGGGACCCTTTCCCCTATCGGCCAAAGACGAGTTCGGCCGCCGCGGTGTCGGCGGCGAGATCAAAGCGCGTCGAACTTGCCGAGACGTTGGTCAGCGTCATGACCACCGCGACGAACCCCACCAGCGACGCCGCCAGCATCAGCTTGCTGTCGGCGCGCACCAGCGCCGAGCGATCGCCCGCCGCGCCGGTGTTCTGGCGCGTCCATTTCTGGACATTGGGGTTGTGGTTGACGAAGATCTTGATCCCCGCGCCGACCACCTGCCCGTAATAGGTCAGCAGCGGAAAGATCGGGTGCCAGCGCCGCGCGATCAGCCCGGTCAGACCGGCATGCAGCGTGCGCGTCAGCGCGACCCACAGCGCGAAGATCACCCAGAACACCGGGTCGTGCAGCAGCCCCGCGAGCCCGAAGAACACGATGCCCATCAGCGGCGTCCACATCGACACCTTCTGGTCCAGCAGCGCGAGCCAGGTGAACACCCCCAGCCGGCGCGGACCCAGCCGCAGCGCCTTGGCGCCGCCGCGCACCATGTTGCCGAACCAGCGCTTCTGCAGGCCGATCGTGTCGGCGACGAATCCTTTGCCGGGCAGCGATTCAAGGCAGTAGATCACTTCGTCCGGGACATACGTGATGTCCCAGCCGGCCTCGATCACCCAGCGCCAGGTGGACTTGTCGTCGCCGGTCAGCATCACGATCCGGCCCAGCCGCGGGTGGTGCAGCACGTCCTCGAGCAGATTGGCGGCGAAGTTGGGGTGGGTCATGATCTGGGTGCGGAACATCGACCAGCGCCCGGTCAGCACCAGCACCCGCCCCGACAGCGCCATCGATGCCATGTAGACATGGCGCTGCGCCATGCGCAGCCGGTACCATTCGCGGTCCAGCATGCCGCCCGCGACCAGCGGCGTGTTGTCCACGGTCAGCGCGCCGACCCCGGGCTGGTGCAGCAGCAGCGGCGCGGTGCGCCGGATCAGCCCGGGCGCGACCAGCGTGTCGCCATCCATCAGGATGCCGGGGCAATCGGGCGGCACACCCAGCGCGCGCAGCCGCGCAAGCGCGTCGGCCATGGCAGAGCGCTTGCCGGTGCCGTCCTGGCGGGTAAAGGCCAGCCGGATGGTGCCCAGCGGGTCGGTCCTGCGGTGGACATGGGCGATCACCGCCTCGTCCTGATCGGACGACACCGCCGCGACCACCGTGCCGCCGCCGCCATTGTCCAGGATGTCGCGGAACAGGTTGGCGTAGACTGCGGCGTTCATCGCGTCGCCCATCTTCCAGCTCAGGATCACCACGGCGACATGGCGGCGCCGGGTGGCGGGGTCGGCCTGGGCGCGGGCGCGCAGCATCGGAAAGACCCGGCGCGTGAAGGCGAAGGCGCGCAGCAGGTGATACCCGCCCCAGCACCAGCGCCAGACGCCCAGCGCACCCAGCGTCGCGATGAAGGCCGCGTCGTGCGCGCTGAGCGCCCGCTCGGGGATCAGGCTCAGCAGCCACACGATCGCGGCGGCCCAGCCCAGCGCGGTCAACCACGCCGTCAGCGCCGGGGATTTGCGCAGGAACGGACGCTCGGCCATGGCTCAGCCCTCGGCCCGCGCGCGCACCCAGCGCAGCGGATCGATGGTGGTGATCGAGACGCTGCCCGTCAGCCCCACATCGGCGTCGAGCGGCGCGTCAGGCGTGATTTCCACCCGCGCGTAGCGCTCGGCGGCGAAGACCTCGGTCTGCAGCCCCGCGACACCCGCGCGGCGGGTGTCATAGCTCAGCCGGGTGACGCGCCCGCTCACGCGGCGGCCATCGGCAAGCTCGATCCGGGCGCGTGCGCCTTCGGTGATGCGCCCGGCCCGGTCGGCGAGCACCAGCGCATGCACCGCGCGCGGCCCGTCCTTGGCCATCACGAACAGCGGCTGCGCGGGCTCGGCCCATTCGCCGCGCACCCGGGTGATCTGCGCGACCGCGCAGTCGCAGGGCGAGATCACCGGCGCACCCAGCGTCAGCGCGGCGTCGCGCTGATAGCCAAGCGCGATTTCCTCGGTCAGATGCGCCATGCGCAGCGCGGCGGTCTCGGGGGTCAGTGCATCGGCGGCGCGACCGGGGGCGAGCCCGTGGCTGCGTGCCGAGCTCAACGCCGCGAGTTCGGCCCGCGCCGCGTCGAGATCGGTTTCCGCGGCCAGCACCGCGGCCTGCTGGCGCGCGCGGTGCTGCTGGCGTGCCTGCGTGGGCAGGCCGGTGGTCAGCAGCGTGCTCAGCTCGGCGCGTTCGATGCGCAGGCGCTGCTCGGCGCGCGCGACGGCTGCGCGCAGGCGCGTCTCGTCGTCGGCGGCCTGTGCATCGGCATGCGCCGCATCCCGCGCCAGAGAATCGCTGTGCAGCCGCAACTCGGCCGCTTCCGCCTCGAGCGCGCGCAATTCGGCGGCCAGCGCCTCGGCGCGCGCGTCATGATCGGGCGTGCGCAGGTAGCCCAGCACATCGCCGGCCGAGACCGTCGCGCCCTCGGCGACCTTGAGATCGGTCACCATCCCCGCCGCCGGCGCCGACACACTGGCCGCCGCCGCCGTCACCGCCGCGTAGCGTGACTGCACCGTGGACAACGACCCCAGCGCCATCCACGCCGCCGCCCCCAGCGCCGCACCCGCCAGCGAGACCTGAAACCAGGTTCGGAAGGCCAGCGTCCGGCGCGTGGTTTCGTGCCGCGCGGCCTGCACCTCGCGGGTGTCGTTGAGAAGCTGCGTCAGCGACAGTTCCTGCCGCGTGAGCGCGCTGTCCACGATCCGGTGCAGCAACTCGGCCTGCGCCCGCCCCAGTTCGATGAACCGGTAGCTAAGCCCGTCGCCCGCCGCCGCGTCGCGACGTGCCTGCACGGTCATCTGCAGGCGCGTTTCCCCCTCGCCGATCAGCAGCGACACATCGACCACGCGCCCCCGGCCCGGCGCCAGCACCGACGGGATCGCGTCGCACAGCGTGAACCCGTGGACGTTCCACTGCGAGACCGGGTATTCGGCGCCCTGCCACAGCACCGACATCGGCTCGTTCACCGACACCGCCGTGCGCATCGGCATCGTCTGCCCTGCGGCGCCCTGCCCTTGCAGCGCCCGCCCGCCCGGCTCCGGCCCGATGATCGTTGCGTTGGTCATGAAAATCGCCCTGATCAGAGTGCCGCGCGCGGCGCGCAGCGGTGTTCCTTGAAAATCCGATCATGGTGATGGGCGCGGAATGTGGCGCAACTTGGCAAACTGCGGGACAAATGCGCGGCCAGGGGCGAATTGTTGCGAAACCGGAACCGGTGGCGGGAAGCCGGGGCGCAAGACCGGGCCCAGGACCGAGCGCAGGACCGGGCGCAGGACCGGGCCCAGGACCGGGCGCAGGGCTCAGCCGCGGCGCATCATCCGTCCCGTGACCGCCACCGCCACCCCGTAGACGACCATCGCGCCCACCAGCAGCGGCAGCGACAGCGCATCGAACAGCCCCCAGAGCACCAGCGCCCCGGTGCCGAACGCGCCGGTGATCGCGCTCAGCACCAGCGGCAGCCGGCGCGGTTGCATCCACCGGCCCAACACTGCGGCGATCACCAGCCCCAGCGCTGCCAGCGCCGTTCCTGCGATCTCTGCGGTCATTCTGCGTGCCCCCTGTCGTTGCTGCAACGGAACACCCGCACCGACACCCGATGCGCCCCCCCGCGGCACCCGTCAGAGCGGGTTCTGCGCCCCGGCAAAGAACAGCAGCTTGCCGTCGGGGTCATAGATCGGGCGGATGCGCAGCCGGTTCATGAACGCGGTTCCGTCCTTGCGGTAGTTCAGGATGTCGATGGTGAAGCGCGTCTGCGCGCGCAGCGCATGCCGGATCGCCTGGATGGTGTCGGGGTTGGTGTCGGGTCCCTGCAGGAACCGGCAGTTGCGGCCCACCGCCTCGGCCGGGGAATAGCCGGTCTGCGCCTCGAATTCGTCGCTGACGAAGATCATCGGGTTGTCGGGCAGCGACGGGTCGCTGAACACGACGCTCATGTCGGTCTCGTCGGGCTCCAGCAATCCGCGCAGCGCGGACTCATCCATCATGGCCTTGTTTGACAGCATGTCATCTTTCCGTTGCTCGTCATTCGATGCGGTGCCGACCTGCCGTCGCTTCCGGACAGCGCCCCGATCGGGAATAGCAGATGCCTTCGGACGGTGAAAGCGTGCTTGCCGCGCGGCGCGCGCAGTCTATTTGCGACGGCACAAAGGCTGCTTTACAATCAGCAGCCTAAGCGCGCGGCCCGCGTCGCCATGACACAGGGTCGGTCGGATCGGTCACGGGCGCGAGCGATGGGCGCGCCGCCAGAACAGGGAGCTCACGACCATGTCATCGTGGATGCAGGATTTTCAGAAACTCGACAAGAACGAACAGGCGTCGCGCGCCGTGCTGGCGGGCGGGACCGCGCTGCTGCTGGTGATGGCCGCCGTGGCCGGGTTCAGCTCGGGCCCCGAGCGCACCGCCACCGCGCCGACCGAGCCGCCCGCCGAGGAACAGGTCGCCGCCGCGGCCGAGGAAGACGAGACCGTCGCGGACGAGGTCGCCGCCGTCGAGGACGATGCGGTCGAGGACGATGCGGTCGTCGAGGAAGAAACCGCCGAAGAAGAAACCGCCGCCGCCGAGGTGCTCGACGAACCCGACGCCGCCGAGGATGTCGCCGAAGAGCGCCCCGAGGATGCCGCCGATGAGGCAACCGACGTTGCCGAAGCCCCCGCGGACGCCGACACCGAGATGACCGAGGAGGCCCCCGCCCCCGAGGATGCCGACACCGCCCAGGCCGCCGCCGACGAGGCGATGGACGAGGACACCACCGAAGAGGTCGCCGAGGCCGAGGCGCGCGAGGAAGAGGTCACCGAAGACGTGGCCGAAGCGGAAGCTGCCGACGACGCAATCGAGGACGTTGCCGAGGCCGACGCAATCGAGGACGCGGCAACCGAGGACATGGCGGCCGCCGATGATGGTGCCGCGCTGCTGGCCAGCGCGAACATCGCCGACGGCGAACGCGTCTGGCGCCAGTGCGCCGCCTGCCACGTCTATGACGCCGAGCAGAACCGTGGCGGGCCGCATCTGGTGAACATCGTCGGGCGCGAAGTCGCCGCCGCCGATGGCTGGCGCTACTCGCGCGCGCTGACCGAACATGGCGGCGAATGGACGGTGGAGTCGCTGCTGGCGTGGCTCGAAAACCCCGACAGCTACATCCCGAACAACCAGATGGCGTTCCGCGGCCTGCGCAACGAACAGGACCGGATCGACGTGCTGGGCTTCCTGGACGCCAACCGCACCGACTGAGGCGTGCCCCCGGAGGCCGCGAGGCGCCTTCGGGGAGCCCCTCCGGAGAGCGCCTTCGGGGAGCGCCTTCGGGGAGCGCCTCCGGGGAGCCTTGTCAGCCGGCGCGCGTCTACGGCACGCCGGGGAGCGCGCACAGCATTTCATAGAGCAGGTTCGCGCCCACCAGCGCGGTGTTGCCCGACGGGTCATAGGGGGGCGAGACCTCGACCAGATCGGCGCCCACCAGCCGCAACCCCGCGCAGCCGCGCACGATCTCGAGCCCCTGCCAGATGCTCAGCCCGCCGGGTTCCACGGTCCCCGTGCCCGGCGCGAAGGCCGGGTCCAGGCTGTCGATGTCGAAGCTCAGATACACCGGCGCGTCGCCGATCATGGCGCGCACCTCCTCCATCAAGGGCGACAGCGAGCGGTGCCAGCACTCCTCGGCCTGCACCACGCGCCAGCCGCGTTCGCGGCTCCAGTCGAAATCATCGGGGCCGTATCCGGTGCCGCGCAGCCCGATCTGGATCACGCGGTCGTTGAGCAGGCAGCCGTCCTCCCACGCGCGGCGGAACGGGCAGCCATGCGCGACGGTCTCGCCGAACATGGCATCGTTGATGTCGGCATGCGCATCGACATGGATCAGCGCCACCGGGCCGTGACGGTCGCGCATCGCGCGCAGGATCGGCCAAGTGAGCGTATGATCTCCGCCCAGCGTCAGCGGCACCGCGCCGTGGCGCAGGATGGCGCGGTAATGATCTTCGATGATCTGCACCGATTTCTTCAGATCGAAGGTGTTGATCGGCACGTCGCCGATATCGGCGACGTGCAGATGCTCGAACGGCGCCGCGCCGGTGGCCATGTTGTAGGGTCGCAGCATCCGCGATTCGTCGCGGATCTGGCGCGGCCCCAGCCGCGTGCCGGGCCGGTTCGAGGTGCCGATATCCATCGGAATGCCCACGAAGGCGGCGTCGAGCCCTTCGGCGCTGTCCTGCGCGGGCAGGCGCATCATCGTCACCGGGCCGCCGAAGCGCGGCATGTCGTTGCCGCCGAGCGGCTGGTTGAAACGCGGTGCCATCGGGACCTCCTCAGGCGGTGTGCAGGGTTTTCAGCTCCAGGAACTCTTCCAGCCCCGGCAAGCCCCCCTCGCGGCCGTTGCCGGAGTGCTTGTAGCCGCCGAAGGGGCTGCCGTAGTTGTGCGCGGCGCCGTTGATGTGGATCATCCCGGCGCGCAGCTGCGCCGCCACCCGCTCGGCGCGCGCCGGATCGCCGGTCTGGATATAGGCGGCGAGGCCGTAATCGGTGTCGTTGGCGATGGCGATGGCCTCGGCCTCGGTGTCGAACGGGATCAGCACGGCGACGGGGCCGAAGATCTCGGTCCGGGCGATGGTCATGGCGTTGTCCACGTCGCCGAACACGGTGGGGCGGACGTAGTAGCCGCGGTTCTGGCCCTCGGGGCGGCCCGGACCGCCCGCCAGCAGCGTCGCGCCCTCGGCGATGCCGGCGGCGATCAGGTCCTGCACGCGCTGGAACTGCGTGGCGCTGACCAGCGGGCCGATGTGATCGCCGGGGCGCGTGGGGTCGCCCACCGCCTGCGCCTCGGCCGCCTTCGTGGCAAGCTCGGCCACCTGCGCGTAGACCGAGCGTTCGACCAGCAGCCGGGTGGGGGCGTCGCAGCTCTGGCCGGTGTTCAGGAACACCTCGGACAGGCTTGCGGGCACGCGGGTGGCCAGATCGCAGTCGGCAAAGATCAGGTTGGGCGACTTGCCGCCCAGTTCCAGCGTCACGCGCTTGATGGTGGGCGCGGCGTCGCGGCTGACGGCGATGCCCGCGCGGGTGGAGCCGGTGAACGACATCATCGCCACGTCGCGGTGGCGCGAGAGCGCGGCGCCCGCGACCTCGCCCGTGCCGTTGACCAGGTTGAACACACCCGGCGGGAAGCCGGCCTCGTGGATCATCCGGGCATAGAGCATCGCGCTGAGCGGCGTCAGCTCGGCGGGCTTGAGCACGCAGGTGCAGCCGGTCAGCAGCGCCGGGATCACCTTGAGCACGATCTGGTTGATCGGCCAGTTCCACGGCGTGATCAGCCCGCACACGCCGACAGGCTCGCGCAGCAGCGTGTCGCCGTTGTCGAGCACCTCGCGCCAGTCCAGCCGGTCGAAGGCGCGCAGGAAGCCCTCGACATGGCCCACCCCGGTGTCGGCCTGCTGTTCGGCGCACATGTCCACCGGCGCGCCGAGCTCGAGCGTGATGGTCTGCACCATCTCGTCGTAGCGGGCGCGGTAGACCTCGAGCAGCCGCGCCACCAGCGCGCGGCGCTCGGCGGGCGGGGTGCGCGACCACGGGCCGAACGCCGCCGTGGCGGCAACCACCCCGCGGTCGATGTCATCGGCACCGCCGAGGCTGACGGTCGCCACGGGCTCTTCGGTGGCGGGGTTGATGACCGCGTGATCGTCGGGGCGCAGCGGGTCGACCCAGGCGCCGTTGATGTAGAACTGCCGCGCGTCGATCATGCGAGCGCCTCCTTCTGCTGCAGCCATCTGGTGATGATCTCGCGGTGACGCGCGCCCGAATAGCTGGGGAAATGGCCCCCGTGGACGATCCGCACCGGCAGGTCCAGCAGCCGTTTCATGCTGGCGATGTAGTCGGCCATCTCGGCCTCGGTGGTGCCTTCGATCAGCGGGCCGTCATAGACGATATCGCCCGAGATCAGCATGCCCGTCGCTTCCTCCCACAGCGCGATGCCGCCGGGGGAATGGCCGGGGGTGTGGATGACCTCGAAATGCCGGTCGCCCAGATCGACGATGTCGCCGTCTTCGAGGATCCGCGTCGCAGGCGCGGATTTCACGGTATAGGTGGCCGATTGATAGGGCGCGGGCGGCAGCGCGGTGAAGATGTCGTCGGTGACGTAGTCCGCGGCCAGCGTGTTTTCGCGCGTGGTGGCGGCCAGGATGTCGGCCTCGGCGGCGTGGCACAGGCGGCAGTCGAATTCGTGGTGGCAGCCGATATGGTCGAAATGCGTGTGGCTGGCGACCGCGTCCAGCGGGCGTTCGGTGACCAAGGGCACATGCGCGCGCAGCGACACCACGCCCATGCCGCTGTCGACCAGCATGTCACGCTCGCGCCCGCGCACATGCCAGATGTTGCAGCGGAAGAACTCGCGGATATGCGGCTCGTCGATCCAGGTGACGCCGTCGCCGAGCTTGCGGATGCGGTACCAGTCGGTGGCGTTGATGCGGATCAGGCTGCTGGTCATGGGTGACCCTCCAGAACGACATGGGTGCGGGCGTGCAGCGCCAGTTCCTGCCCCGGTTGCGGGTCGGCATCGGGGGGCAGATGCGCGACCAGCGTCAGATCGGGCGCGGCGCGTGGGACAAGCCGAGCCCGATGGTGGGTGCCGAAGAACGCCGCGTCGGTCAGGCGCGCGGGGCCGAGGGGCAGGCCGCCGGGCGCGGTGCCCAGCGCCTCGGGGCGGATGCAGAGCGTGGCGTCGCCGTCGGGGGCGTCCACGTCGAAGGCGCCGAGCGCGGTGGTCAGCCGTCCGCCCCGGGCGCGGCCCGGCAGCAGGTTGATCTCGCCCATGAACGCCGCCGAAAACAGGCTCTGCGGCGCGCGGTAGATGCGCGCGGGGGGCCCGTGATCGACGATGCGCCCGCCATTCATCACCACGATGGTGTCGGCGATGGCCATCGCCTCTTCCTGATCATGGGTGACGTGCACGAAGGTGGTGCCGACGCGGCGCTGGATGGATTTGAGTTCATCCTGCATGGCGCGGCGCAGCTTCAGGTCCAGCGCGCCCAGCGGCTCGTCCAGCAGCAGCACCTGCGGATCGACTGCCAGCGCGCGG
>PUOA01000049.1 GCA_003551925.1 Paracoccaceae bacterium | reverse complement strand
GTCGCCCGAGGTGGTGAACTTCATGGCCAGCCACGGCCGCGGCCTGATCTGCCTCGCGTTGCCGGGCGAGCGGATCGACGCGCTCGGCCTGCCGTTGATGGCGTCGAGCAACTCGTCGCGCCACGAAACCGCCTTCACCGTGTCGATCGAGGCGCGCGAGGGCGTGTCGACCGGGATCTCGGCGCATGACCGCGCGCGCACCATCGCCGTGGCCATCGACCCCGGCAAGACCGCCGCCGACATCGCCACGCCGGGCCACGTGTTCCCGCTGCGCGCGCGCGATGGCGGGGTGCTGGTGCGCGCCGGGCACACCGAAGCGGCGGTCGATATCAGCCGGTTGGCCGGGATGCATGCCGGCGGCGTGATCTGCGAGATCATGAACGAGGACGGCTCGATGGCGCGGCTGCCCGATCTGGTGGCCTTCGCGCAGAAGCACGCGCTGAAGATCGGCACCATCACCGATCTGATCGCCTATCGCCGCCGGCATGACAACCTCGTGCGGATGACCGAGGAACGGCAGGTGACCTCGGAATTCGGGGGCGACTGGACGCTGCGCATCTATGCCGACACCACGCAGGGCGCCGAGCATGTGGTGCTGATCAAGGGCGATGTGGGCGGCGACGCGCCGGTGCTGGTGCGGATGCACGCGTTCGACCCGCTGCTGGACATGGTCGGCCTGGGCGCGCCGGGCCGCGCGTCCGAGTTCACCGACGCGATGGCCGCCATCGCCGCCGAGGGGCGCGGCGTGCTGGTGCTGTTGCGCGACACCCACATGAAGATGACCACGGATGAGGGCGCGTCGCCGCAGACGCTGCGCCAGTATGGGCTGGGCGCGCAGATCCTGTCGTCGCTGGGCCTGCACGAGCTGATCCTGCTGACCAATTCCAGCACCCCGCGCGTGGTGGGGCTGGATGGCTACGGGCTGTCGATCATCGGCACCCGCCCGATCCCGCGGCAGGAGGGCTGAGCGCATGGCCGGACCCACGCATTACGAGCTGCCGCTGCCCGAATTCGACAAGCCGGTGAAGCTGCTGATCGCGGTCGCGCCCTATTACCGCGACATCGCCGACGGCTTGATCGTTGGCGCCGAGGGCGTGCTCTCGGCCGCCGGCGCCACGCATGAGATGATCGAGGTTCCGGGCGCGCTGGAGCTGCCCGCGGCCATCGCGCAGGCGCACCGCATGGCGCATTTCGACGGCTATGTCGCGCTTGGCTGCGTGATCCGGGGCGAGACCACGCATTACGACACGGTGTGCAACGACAGCTCGCGCGGGCTGATGCTGCTGGGGCTGCAGGGGGCGTGCGTCGGCAACGGCATCCTGACAGTGGAAAACCACGAACAGGCGGCGGTGCGCGCTGACCCCGAAGGCCAGAACAAGGGCGGCGGCGCGGCGGCGGCGGCGCTGCATCTGGTGGCGCTGGGGCGGCGCTGGGGCCAGCCGCGCGGCGATGTGGGCTTCCGGCCCGCCTCGGACGAGATCCGGCTGGCCGGGCGGGACCGCGCATGACCGACGCCCGCGCCGAGCGCCGCGCGCGCACCACCGCCGCGCGCTTCTACGCCGTGCAGGCGCTGTTTCAGATGGAAGCGTCAGGCCAGACGATCGAGGGCGTCACCGCCGAGTTCGAAGCCCACCGCATCGGCGCCGAGACCGACGAGGCGACCTGGGCCGACGCCGATCTGAAGCTGTTTCGGCAACTGGTCGAGCTGGCCGTGGACCGTCAGGCCGAGGTCGACCAGATGACCGACCGCGCGCTGGTGGCGAAGTGGCCCATCGCGCGGATCGACCCGACCCTGCGCGCGCTGTTCCGCGCGGCGGGGGCCGAACTGGTCTCGCGCCGCGCGCCGCCGCGCGTGATCATCAGCCAATTCGTCGACATCGCGCAGAGCTTTTTCCCCGAGGGCCGCGAAGCGCGCTTCGTCAACGCGGTGCTGGACCACATGGCGCATGAGGCCTGGCCGCAGGGGTTCTGAAAGGTCCGCAGACGCGCGAACGAAAAAGCCGGCCCCACGGGGCCGGCCTTGACGGCGGTTGATGCAGGCTATGCAGCGTCCCCGAGCTCGTCGTCATCCTCATCCTCATCCGGCAACGCGTCATCGCCGGCTTCCATGGCCATGAACAGCCCGTCGGCGGTCATGTCGCTGGTGGCCTCCTCGTAGGCTGCCAGCAGCGACTCGGCGTCCGTGAAGCCACCCTCCGGTGCTTCGATCCGGAAGGTTTCGCTGAGATTCTCATCGTAGAACACCAGCGCCTGGATATTTTCGTATTCGGGGAACCCGAAGTCATCGATGAAGGCGACGTAATCGGCGAAAGTCGCTTCGGACCCCTCGGGCAGTTGGGGATTGTCGAACGCGTTCTCCTGATCCGGGCCGAGCACCGCAGACCCGCCAATCGGAAGCCCCTCGTCGACGTCGTCGTCGGCGAAGCGGCTGGCGAAAAAGACCTTGCCATAGGTTGCCGCCTCGGGATCTTCGGGATCTTCCGGATCCTCGGGCTCTTCCGGCTCTTCCGGCTCCTCGGGCTCCTCGGGGGTTTCGGGATTGCCCGAGACGCCCTTGATCGAATCGCCGCCATTGACCGAGGTGGCGCGGATCCCGATGAAGTCGACATCATCGATGCTGTCGACATCGAGCGTCACGGACAGGCTTTCACCCTCCTGCAGGAAGGTTTCCTTGTCCGCGCCTTCGCGGCCCAGCCCCGGACGGCTGAGCGCCACGGCGTCGTCCCACTGGATGCGCTCGCCCTCGAACCGCGACCCGCCGCCGTTCATGTTCAGCGGGCCGCCAAGGTTCGCGCTCGGACCCGAAAAGTCGTCATCGCCCCAGTAGACCGCATTCACGTCCATGGAGCCTTCGTTCATGGTGATCGTCGCGTCAATGCTGCCGTCTTCAGCCTCGGAGACGATGACGGTGTAGGACAGCCCGTCCTGTTCGAACGTAAATTCTCGACTCATCACGATTTCCTTCCCTGCATGGCGACAGACGCGTCGCGTATCGTCAACGCATTTTTCAGCATCGCGAGAGTCGAAATCCGGAAATAATGTGTTTCCCCTGTGGCACGATCCGGAACGCGGACGGGATCCGGGCATGCATCCGGCGCACGGCGCAGACTTGGACAAACGCGACGGCAAGGGTTATGTAGTGGCCGAGCAGAAGGAGTCCCTCGCATGTCGCCGCGCGATCTGAGCATCCCCGACCAGCGCCACCCCGAAAAGGCCCACCGGGTCGACAACCCGCAGCCGAAGAAGCCCGCGTGGATCCGGGTGAAGGCGCCCGGCGGGGCGGGCTACAACGAAACCCGCCGTATCATGCGCGAGAACAAGCTCACCACGGTGTGCGAGGAAGCCGGCTGCCCCAATGTCGGTGAATGCTGGAGCCAGGGCCACGCCACCATGATGATCATGGGCGAAGTCTGCACCCGCGGCTGCACCTTCTGCAACGTCGCCACCGGCCGCCCCGATGATCTGGACGCGTTCGAGCCGGGGCGCGTGGCGCATGCGGTCGAAAAGCTGGGGCTGAACCATGTGGTCATCACCTCGGTCGACCGCGACGATCTGGACGATGGCGGGGCGGAGCATTTCGCTCAGACCATCCGCGCCGTGCGCCACCGCGCCCCCGGCACCACGATCGAGATCCTGACCCCCGATTTCCTGCGCTGCGCCCCGTCGGCGCTGGAAACCGTGGTCGCGGCCCGGCCGGACGTGTTCAACCACAACCTCGAGACGGTCCCCGGCCTCTATCCCGAGGTGCGCCCCGGCGCGCGCTACTTCCACTCGCTGCGGCTGCTGCAGCGGGTGAAGGAGCTCGACCCGCGGATGTTCACCAAATCGGGCATCATGGTGGGCCTGGGCGAGGACCGCCAGTCGGTGCTGCAGGTGATGGACGACATGCGCGCGGCGGATGTGGATTTCATCACCATCGGCCAGTATCTGCAGCCCACGCCCAAGCACCACGCGGTCGACCGCTTCGTCACCCCCGACGAATTCGCGGGCTATGAAAAGGCGGCGCGCGGCAAGGGGTTCCTGATGGTCTCGGCCACGCCGCTGACGCGGTCGTCCTATCACGCGGGCGACGACTTCGCGCGGCTGCGCGCGGCGCGTGAGCGCAGGCTCGCTCAGGGCTGAGATGAACGGCGTGGTTCTCGAATTCAGCGGGCTGCTGCACCTGATCGTGGTGGTGTTCGTCACCGTGTCGGTGCTGGGCTCGCTCGCCGGTCCGCTGGCCAAGACGTTCTGGATCCTGCTGGTGTTCTTCCTGCCGATCATCGGCTTCATCCTGTGGCTGTTGCTCGGCCCGCGCCGGGTGCGCTGAACGCAAGGCGGGTTGAGCCGCGCGGCGTTTGTAGCTATGCGCAAGCGCGATCCCAGCCGGAGCATGCGCGATGAAATTTCTGGACCTGGCCAAGGTGCATATCCGCTCGGGCGGAGGCGGGGCGGGCTGCGTGTCGTTTCGGCGCGAGAAGTTCATCGAATATGGCGGCCCCGATGGCGGCGACGGCGGGCGCGGCGGCGATGTCTGGGCCGAGGCCGTGGACGGGCTGAACACGCTGATCGATTTCCGTTATCAGCAGCATTTCCTGGCGAAGAACGGCCAGCACGGGATGGGCAAGGGCCGCACCGGGCGCGACGCGGACGATATCACGCTGCGCGTGCCCGCGGGCACCGAGATCCTGGACGAGGACGGCGAGACCGTGATCGCCGATCTGGCCGAGACCGGCACCCGCGTGTTGCTGGCAAAGGGCGGCAATGGCGGCTGGGGCAATCTGCGCTTCAAGACCGCCACCAACCAGGCCCCGCGCCGCGCCAATCCCGGCCAGCCGGGGGTCGAGCGCGTGCTGTGGCTGCGGCTGAAGCTGATCGCCGATGCGGGGCTTGCCGGGCTGCCCAATGCGGGCAAGTCGACCTTTCTGGCCGCGACCTCGAACGCGCGGCCGAAGATCGCGGATTATCCCTTCACCACGCTGCACCCCAATCTGGGCGTGGTGAGCGTGGACGGGCGCGAATTCGTGATGGCCGACATCCCCGGACTGATCGAGGGCGCCTCGGAAGGGCGGGGCCTGGGCGACCGGTTTCTGGGCCATGTCGAACGCTGCGCGGTGCTGCTGCAGCTGGTGGACGCGACCTCGGACGATGTCGCGCAGGATTACCGCGTGATCGATGCCGAACTGGCCGCCTATTCGCCCGTGGTCGCCGCCAAGCCGCGCGTGATCGCGCTCAGCAAGGCCGACGCGCTGGACGCCGAGGCGTTGGCGGAGCGCCGCGCCGCGCTGGAGGCCGCCGTGGGCGCGCCGGTGCAGATGCTCTCGTCGGTGTCGGGGCAGGGGGTGCGCGAGGTGCTGCGTGCGCTGCGCTCCGAGATCGCGCGCGCCCGTGGTGGCGCGGTTGCGGAGGATGAACCGTGGCGCCCCTGAGCCTGCGCGGGGCGCGGCGGGTCGTCGTCAAGATCGGTTCGGCGCTGCTGGTGGATGCGAACGGGCTGCGACAGACCTGGCTGCGCGGGCTGGCCGAGGATATCGCCGCGCTGCGCGCCGGCGGTGCCGAGGTGGTGATCGTGTCCTCGGGTTCGATCGCGCTGGGGCGCGCGGTGCTGGGGCTGGGCGTGGCGCCGCTGGCGCTGGAGCAGTCGCAGGCCGCCGCCGCCGTGGGGCAGATCCAGCTTGCCCGCGCCTATCAGGATGCGCTGGCGCCGCATGCCATCACCGCCGCGCAGGTGCTGGTCACGCTCGAGGACACGCAGGACCGCCGCCGCTATCTGAACATCCGCGCCACGCTCGGCGCGCTTCTGGGCATGGGCGCGGTGCCCATCGTCAACGAAAACGACACCGTGGCGACCGACGAGATCCGCTATGGCGACAACGACCGGCTGGCCGCGCAGGTGGCCGTCACCATCGGCGCCGACCGGCTGGTGCTGCTGTCGGATGTGGACGGGCTTTACACCGCCAACCCGCAGCTGGACGCCTCGGCCACGCATCTGCCGCGCGTGGACGCCATCACGCCCGAGATCGAGGCGATGGCGGGCGACGCGGCGTCGGGGCTGTCGCGCGGGGGGATGCGCACCAAGCTGATGGCGGCGCGCATCGCCACCGCCGGGGGCTGCGCGATGGTGCTGGGCGCGGGCGGCGGCGCGCACCCGCTGGCCGCGCTGGGGGCGGGGGCGCGCTGCACCTGGTTCGCGCCGCAGGGCGACCCGCAGGGCGCGCGCAAGCGCTGGATCGCGGCGATGAAGCCGCGCGGGGCGTTGCGCGTCGATGGCGGGACGCTGGGGCCGCTGCGCGCGGGCAAGTCGCTGCTGCCTGCGGGCGTGGTGGCGGTGTCGGGCCGGTTCGGGCGCGGCGATCCGGTGGCCATCGAAGGCCCCGACGGCGCGGCGCTGGGGCTGGGGCTGGTGCGCTACACCGCCGACGAGGCGCGCGCGATCCGCGGCGCGCACAGCGCGCGGATCGGCGAGATTCTGGGTTATCCGGGCCGCGCGGCGCTGATACACAGGGACGACATGGTGCTCACCGGGAGCGGAACATGAAAGACACCGATGATATCGCCACGCTGATGGCGCAGATCGGCGTGCAGGCGCGCGCCGCCTCGGTCGCGCTGGCCGAGGCCCCCCACGCCGCGCGCCGCGCCGCGCTGGAACGCGCCGCGCAGGCGGTCGAGGCGCAGGCCCCCGCGATCCTGAAGGCCAACGCCGCCGATATGGAGGCCGGGCGCGCCAAGGAGCTGTCGCCGGCGATGCTCGACCGGCTGATGCTGGACGAGGCGCGCATCGGCGCCATCGCCGCCGGGCTGCGCGCGGTCGCCGGCCAGCCCGACCCGCTGGGGCAGGTGATCGCCGAATGGGACCGGCCCTCGGGGCTGCACATCCGCCGGGTGCGCACGCCGCTGGGCGTGATCGGGGTGATCTATGAAAGCCGGCCCAACGTGACCGCGGACGCGGGTGCGCTGTGCCTGAAATCGGGCAACGCGGTGATCCTGCGCGGCGGGTCCGAGAGCTTCGGGACCAGCGCCGCGCTGCATGCCTGCCTGGTGGACGGGCTGCGCGCGGCGGGGCTGCCCGAAACCGCGATCCAGCGCGTGCCCACCCGTGACCGCGCCGCCGTGGCCGAGATGTTGCGCATGGTGCGCGAGATCGACGTGATCGTGCCGCGCGGCGGCAAGGGGCTGGTGGGGTTGGTGCAGGCCGAGGCGCGCGTGCCGGTCTTCGCGCATCTCGAAGGGATCTGCCACGTCTATCTGGACGCCGCCGCCGACACCGACAAGGCCCGGCGCGTGGTGTTGAACGCCAAGACCCGGCGCACCGGGATCTGCGGCGCGGCCGAGTGCCTGCTGATCCACCGCGAACTGGCCGACGGCCTTGGCGCGCAGGTGATCGCCGATCTGATCGACGCGGGGGTCGAGGTGCGCGGCTGCGAGCGCCTTGCCACACTGCCCGGCGTGGTGCCGGCCGCGCCCGACGATTGGGGGCGCGAATACCTCGACAGCATCATCGCGGCGCGGGTGGTCGATGATCTGGACGGCGCGATCGCGCATATCCGCGCGCATGGCTCGGGGCACACCGACGCGATCGTGACCGAGGACGACATCGCCGCCGAAAGCTTCTTCACCCGGCTCGACAGCGCGATCCTGATGCGCAACGCCTCCACGCAGTTCGCCGATGGCGGCGAATTCGGGATGGGCGCCGAGATCGGCATCGCCACCGGCAAGCTGCACGCGCGCGGCCCGGTAGGGGCCGAGCAGCTGACCAGCTTCAAGTATCTGGTCGAGGGCGACGGCACCGTGCGGCGCTGAGCGCAGCGCCCGCGGCGCGCCGGGGGCGCACAGGGGCAAGGCGCACAGGGGCAAGGCGCACAGGGGCAGGGCGCACAGGGGCAGGGCGCACAGGGGCAGGGCGCACAGGGGCAGGGCGCGTTACTGCAGCAGCCCCGCACCTTCGGCGGCGTCGCGCACCGGGGCCAGTGCCTCGGGCTCGGCGCCGAAATTCACCTGCGCCTCGTCCCAGATCGCCTGCGCGGCCTCGGTGTCGCCCATCACGCCCAGCGCGGTGATCAGGCGCGCCCAGTCCTCGGGCGGGCCGCCTTCGTTGGCGAGCCGGTTCATCAGCCCGGCGACCATGCCCTCGACCATCGCCTCGCGCTCTTCCTGCGGCAGGTCCGCGGCGGCTTCGATCTCTTCACGCGTGGGGCCGGGGCCCGCGATCTCGGCGCCGCGCGCGGCGGGACGCGGGGGCAGGGTGTAGCGCACGCCCGCGATTTCCGCCAGTTCGGGCAGCGAGGCGCGGACCTCGTCCATCCAGGGCGCGTCGCCGGGGCTCATGTCGTGCAGACGGCGCCAGATCTCGAAGGTGCGGTCCTGCCGACCCGTTTGCGCAAACAGCAGGCCCGAATAGTAGAGCGCCACGCCGTTCGACGGGTCGCGCCGCAGCACCTGTTCCAGCACGCGTTCGGCCTCGGGCGACACTGCGCCGCCGGCGGCAAGGATCAGGTATTCGGCCAGCACCACGAACTCCTCGGCGCCGGCCGCATCGCCGCGCAGTTCGGTCACGCGCTGCTGCGCGCGCGCGGCGGCGGCGAAGTTGCCCAGCATCGCCTCGTTATGCGCCAGAAGCCGGTGGCCCTGCAGGTCGTCGGGGCGGTTGGTCAGCGCCTCGCGCAGCTGCTCGACCAGCTGCTCGTGTTCGGGGTCCGAGGGCGGGCTGGCGGGCCGGGTCTCGGCCATGCGCGCCTCGAGCGCGGCCTGATCGGGGCGGTTGGCGCGCAGATCGTCGGCCGACGCCAGGCGCTGCGCGAGCGGCAGATCACCATAGCCCGGCGCGCCGACCCAGACATAGGTCGCAACCGCCAGCGGCGCGAGCGCCAGCACCGCCGCAAAGCCCAGCGGGCGCATCACACCCGACGCGGGGCCGCGCCCGACATGGCGGCTGCGCGCGCGGTCGGCCTCGAGCAGGCGGCGCGACACTTCGGTGCGCAGGCGGGCCGCCTCGTCGCGGCCGATCACGCCGCGGGCGAGATCGCGCTCCACCTCATCAAGCTGGTCGCGGTAGACGCGCATCTCGCGGGCATGTGCCTCGTCGCTGTCCTCGGGGCGGCTGCGCAGCAGCGCCAGAATCATCAGAACGATCACCAATACGGTGATCGCCAGTGCCACCACCCAGAAGCCGAACATGTTCATCTGCAGTTCCGATCGCCGTCCCTCGTGCATCGGCTATGTAACCCGGCATGCGATGCGGCAAAAGGGGGGCAGGGCGCGCGCGGCCTCATGAGCGCGCAATCGGGACATCGCGTCGCAGCCCGCGGGCGTGTCGCTTTTCGCCCCAGCGTGCCGCTTGCGGTCGGCGCGGGAATCGGGCAGCGGTCCAGATAGACACGCAATGACGGGCTGCGAGGGTGCGCCATGACACGCTATTCGGCATTCGCCATCCTGCGCGAAGCGATGCGCCAGCATTCCGGCTGGCCGCAGGCCTGGCCCAGCCCCGAGCCGCGCGCGCGCTACGATGTGGTGATCGTGGGCGCGGGCGGGCACGGGCTGGCGACGGCGTATTACCTGGGCAGGAATCACGGCATCACCAATGTCGCGGTGCTGGACAAGGGCTGGCTGGGCGGCGGCAACACCGGGCGCAACACCACGATCATCCGCTCGAATTATCTGCAGGACCCGTCCGCGGCGCTCTACGAGAAGTCGCGGTCGCTGTTCGAGGACCTGAGCCAGGAGCTGAACTACAACATCATGTTCAGCCCGCGCGGCGTGATGATGCTGGCGCAGACCGAGCATGAAAAGCGCGGCTATCTGCGCACCGAGCGCGCGAACGCGTTGCAGGGCGTGGACACGCGCTTCATCTCGCCCGCCGAAGTCAAGCGCCGGGTGCCGATCATCAACCTTGCCGGCCCGCGCTACCCGGTGCTGGGGGCGCTGTGGCAGGCGCGCGCGGGCACGGCGCGCCATGACGCGGTGGCGTGGGGCTATGCGCGGGCCTGCGCGGCGATGGGGATGCACGTGATCGAGAACTGCGCCGTGACCGGGGTCGAAAGCGCGGGCGGCAACGTCTCCGCTGTCACCACCACGCGCGGCACCATCGGCTGCGACAAGCTGGGCATCGTGGTTGCGGGGCATTCGGGGCGGC
>PUOA01000074.1 GCA_003551925.1 Paracoccaceae bacterium | reverse complement strand
TGCCCCCGGTCCGCACCCCGGTCCGCACCCCGGTCCGCATCCCGGTCCGAGTCGCAGTCCGACTCGCAGTCCGCATCGCAGTCCGCGTCCCGCTCGGACCGGGGGCTTGATCATTGCGCGCGCGCAATGTCCTATGTGGGGATGAGCAACAACACCTCCCGCCCGCCCGATGTCGATGCCGCCTATGCGCTGTCGGGCATCGAGGAATGCCGCAGGCTCTACGCCGACTGGGCCGACAGCTACGACCAGGGCTTCGCGCAGGCGCGCGGCTACATCCTGCCCGCACAGGTGGCAGCGGCGTGGCGCGCCGCCGCGGCGCCTCGCGGGCCGGTGCTGGACGTGGGCGCGGGGACCGGGCTGGTGGCGCAGGCGTTGCGCATGGCGGGGCATGCAGGCGCCATCGACGCGGTGGACCTGTCGGCCGAGATGCTCGAGATCGCCCGCGCGAAGCAGCTTTACCGTCACCTGATCACCGCCGACATCACGCAACCGCTGCCCGCGGAGCATGGACCCTGGGCCGGGTTTCTGAGCGCCGGGACCTTCACCCATGGTCATGTCGGCCCCGAGGCGCTGCCCCCGCTCCTGGACCGCGCGATCCCCGGCGCCGTGGTGGCCTTCGCCGTCAATCTGGGCGTTTGGGAGGCGCGCGGTTTCCCGCAGGCGCTCGCCGCGCTCGCCCCGCGCATCACCGACCCCGAGATGATCGACACCGCGATCTACGGCGCGGGCGGGGACGATCGCGCGCGGATCGTGCGGTTTTCGACACGGTGAGCGCCCCGCCCCCGGACACGCTGTGCATCGGCGCGGCGCATTGGGACGTGATCGCCCATGCCGATGCAGCCGCGATGCGCGGCGACGACCTGCCCGGCCGCGTGCGCATGGCGCCCGGCGGCGTGGCGCTGAACCTTGCGTGCGCGCTCGCGGCCGAGGGTCGCCACCCCGCGCTCCTGGCCGCGATCGGGCGTGACGCGGCGGGCCGGGCGCTGGCGCGACGGCTGCGCACACTCGGCGTGCGCGACGCGATGCTGCGCGTCGCCGCCGCGCCGACCGGCGCCTATGTGGCAATCGAGGATGGCGGCGGGCTGGTGGCCGCGGTGGCCGCGACAGGGCCGCTCGATGCTGCCGGGACCGAACTGCTGGCGCCGCTGGCCGACGGGCGGCTGGCCTCAGCGGACCGGCCCTGGACCGGGGCGGTGGTGGTGGACGGCAACCTTGCCCCCGCAGCGCTTGCCGCGCTCGCCGCGCATCCCGGGCTTGCCGGGGCGCCGTTGGCGGTGGCCGGCGCCTCGCCCGCCAAGGCGCCCGCGCTGCGCGCGTTGCTGGGGCGCGAGGGCGTGGCCTTCTACCTCAACCGGGCCGAGGCCGAAGCGCTGTGCGACGCGCCGGCGCGATCGACCGCCGAAGCCTGCGCGACGCTGCTTGCGGCGGGTGCGGCATGCGCGGTGGTCACCGATGCCGCGCGCCCCGCTGCGGCCGCGACGCGCACCCCGCATGTCATCGTCACCGCCATGCCGCCGCGCGTCGTCGCCAGCCGCATCACCGGCGCTGGCGACGCGTTCATGGCCGCGCATCTGGCCGCGCTCTGGCGCGGCACTCCGGCAGCCGGGGCGCTGACCCATGCGCTCGCCTGCGCGGCCACCCATATCACCGAAGGACCCCCCGCATGAGCCTGTTCGTCGATGCCCCCGAAGTGGCAAAGGCCCGTCGCAGCGGCGCGCCGCTGGTTGCGCTCGAATCGACCATCATCACCCACGGCATGCCGTGGCCCGTGAACCTTGAAACCGCGCGCGCGCTGGAAGCCGAGATCCGCGCCGCGGGCGCCGTGCCCGCGACCATTGCGGTGATGGCGGGGCGCGTGCATGTCGGGCTCCGGGACGCAGAGCTGGAACAGCTCGCCCGCGCGCAGGACGTGATGAAGCTCAGCCGCGCCGATCTGGCGCTGTGCCTCGCCGAGGGCCGCAGCGGTGCGACGACCGTCGCCGCAACGATGATCTGCGCCGCGCGCGCCGGGATCGCGGTCTTCGCCACCGGCGGGATCGGCGGTGTGCATCGCGGGGCCGAGGACAGCTTCGACATCTCCGCAGACCTGCACGAGCTGGCGCAGACCTCGGTGACGGTGGTGGCCGCGGGGGCGAAGGCGATCCTGGACCTGCCCAAGACGCTCGAGGTGCTGGAAACGCTGGGCGTGCCGGTGATCGGCTACGGGCAGGACGCGTTCCCGGCCTTCTGGTCGCGCGACAGCGGCCTGCCCGCGCCGCTGCGGCTGGACAGCCCTGCGGCGGTCGCCCGCGCCCATGCAGTCCGCGCCGCGCTTGGGCTGCCTGGCGGGCAACTGCTCGCCAACCCCATCCCCGCGGCCGACGAAATCCCCCGCACCGAGCTTGCACCGCTGATCGCGCAGGCGCAGACCGAGGCCGCGCGCGCAGGCATTGCAGCCAAGGCCGTCACGCCCTATCTGCTGCAGCGACTGAACGAGCTCACCGACGGGCGCACGCTGCGCGCGAATATCGCGCTGGCGCGCAACAACGCGCGGCTTGCGGCGCGGATTGCCGCCGCGCTGCCCACCCTGCCCGATCCCCAGCACGGAGACCCCGCATGACCGACGACGACGATCACGCCAAGCGCGGCCCCGTCGCGCAACTGCGCACCAGCTTCCTGACCGGGCTGGCGGTGATCGCGCCCGTGGTGCTGACGTTGTGGGTGGTCTGGACCGCGATCACCTGGATCGACGGGCTGGTGCTGACGCTGATCCCGCGCAGTTATCGCCCCGAGGCGCTGCTGGGCTGGGACGTCACCGGCCTGGGCGTGATCATGTTCCTGGTGATCACCGTGCTGATCGGCACCTTTGCCAAGGGGCTGATCGGGCGCACGCTGATCGGCTTCGGCGAGCGCATCGTCGAGCGCATGCCCGTGGTGCGCACCATCTACAACGCGGTCAAGCAGATCGCCGACACGATCCTGTCGCGCAAGCAGCCGACCTTCGACCGCGCCTGTCTGGTGGAATACCCGCGCCGCGGCATCTGGGCGGTGGCGTTCATCTCGGCGCGCGCGCGGGGCGAGGTTGCCGAGCAGCTGGACAATGGCGGCGAGACCATCAGCGTTTTCCTGCCCACGACGCCCAACCCGACCTCGGGGTTCCTGCTGTTCGTGCCGCGCGCCGATGTGATCGAGCTGGACATGAACGTCGAGGATGCGGCGAAGCTGGTGATCTCGGCCGGGCTGGTCTACCCCGACGGGCGGCTGGCCCCGCGCGTGAAAGGCCAGCCAGAGGCGGTTACGAAGGGCTGATCAGCGCTCGGCGGCGGCGATCATGGCCGGGCGGATGCGGCGTTCGACGATCTCGGGCGTGATCGGGCCCGCGAAGCGCAGCATCACCGTGCCGTCGCCCGCCACCACATAGGTTTCGGGCACCCCGTAAAGCCCCCAGTCCAGCGCCATGCGCCCCGAGGCATCGGCCCCGATCGCGGCGAAGGGGTTGCCGAGCTCATCGAGGAAATCGAGCGCGCGGTCCGGATCGTCGCGGTAGTTGACGCCGTAGATCGGCACCTCCTGCGCCAGCTCCTCGAGCAGCGGATGCTCGGCGCGGCATGGCGCGCACCAGCTTGCCCAGTAGTTCACCAGCTTGACCTCGCCGTCGCGCAGCGTGGCGTCATCGAACAGCGGCTTGCCCTCGAGCTCGGTCAGCACCACGGCCGGCGCGGGTTGCCCCTCGCGCGCCGAGGGCAGCGCGTCGCGGTCCTCGCGGATGTTGCCGAAGTAGAACAGCGCCGCCAGCGCCGCGAAGGCCACCGGAGGGATCATCATCAGGGGTTTGATCTTCATTTCGGTCCGTCCTGTCTCGCCTCGACCTGCTCAAGCTGGGCGCGCACGCGGCGTGCACGCAGCCAGTACCATCCGACCATGCCGCCCAGCAGCGCCAGCGATGCGGCATAGGAGGCCAGCACCCACAGCGCGTAATCGCCCAGATCCGGCATCAGTTCATCCTTTCGCGCGTCAGCAGCGCCTTCATGCGGCGGGCGCGGATCTCGGTCCGCGTGCCCAGCAGCACCAGCGCCAGAAAGATCAGCCCGAAGCCCACCATCGAGATGTAGAGCGGCGCCTTGTAGGCCCAGTCCATCCGCGTGCCCGGCTGCAGCGACAGCGACGCGCCCTGATGCAGCCCCTGCGTCCAGAAGAACGCCGCGTAGCGCGACAGGAGCGCGAAGACCGAGCCCACAAGGCACAGCACCGCGGTCAGGTCGGCGCCCGTGTCGGGGTCCTCGATCGACGACCAGAGCGCGATGTAGCCAAGGTAGAACAGGAACAGGATCAGGAAGCTGGTCAGCCGCGGGTCCCACACCCACCAGGTGCCCCAGATCGGCTGCCCCCACAGCGCGCCGGTGATCAGCGCGATCGCCGTCATCACCAGCCCCGCGGGCGCCGCCGCCTTGGCCGCCAGCGCACTGACATGGTGGCGCCGGATCACCCAGATCAGCGAGGCAACCAGCATCATGATCCACGCATTGATCGCCATCAGCGCCGAGGGCACATGCAGGAACACGATCTTGACGGTCGAGCCCTGGCGGAAATCGTCGGGGGTGAAGAAGAACCCCCACACCAGGCCCACCGTGGTCACCACCGCCGCCGCCCAGGCCACCCCCGGCAACAGCCAGTCCGAGGTGTGCATGAACTTGCGCGGGTTCGCATATTCCCAGACCGACGCCATGATGTTCCCCTATCCTCGCGCCAACGGGCGCTCAACGAAATCCGATACGGCTCACCGAAGGTTTATCCGCAGCACCGCCGCCGAGGCAAAGGGCAAGAGCGCCACCGACCCCGCGGTGATGCCGGCAAGCAGCGCGAGCGGCGTGCTCACCGGCAGGCCCAGCGCGCCGCGGCTGACCAGCTCGGCGCCGTAGACCAGCGTCGGGATGTAGAGCGGCAGCACCAGCAGCGACAGCAGCAACCCGCCGCGCTTGAGCCCCACGGTCAGCGCCGCGCCGAAGGTGCCGATCACCGACAGCGCCGGCGTGCCCAGCAGCAGCGAGAGCACCAGCCAGCCATAGGCCGGCGCGGGCAGGTTCAGCAGCACGCCCAGCACCGGCGCGGCCAGCACCAGCGGCAGCGCGGTGGTGATCCAGTGCGCCAGCGCCTTGAGCGTGACGACGCCTTCGAGCGGGATCGGCGCCGTGGCCAGCAGATCGAGCGAGCCGTCCTCCCAATCCAGCGCGAAGATCCGGTCGAGCGAGAGCAGGCACGCCAGCAGCGCGCCCACCCACAGCACACCGGGCGCGATGGCGGCGAGCACCGTGGGCTCGGGGCCGACACCGAGCGGGACCAGCACCGCGAGGATCAGGTAGAACGCCAGCCCCAGCCCGAAGCCGCCGCCCGCGCGCAGCGCCAGCCGCAGGTCGCGGGTCAGCAGCGCGATCACAGGAACGCCTCGTCGAAGCTGTCGGCGCCGCCGGCGCCCGCGCGCTGCGCCTTGTAAGGGGTCAGGTCGAGCGTGCGCGCCTCGTCAAGCCCGAGATCGATATGCGTGGCCATCACCGCCAGCCCGCCGCCCGCCAGATGCGCGCGCACGGCATCGGCAAACAGCGCCACCGAAGCCGCATCGAGCGACACGGTCGGCTCGTCCAGCACCCAGACGGGGCGCGCGGTGACCAGAAGCCGCGCGAGCCCCAGCCGCCGCTTCTGCCCGGCCGAGAGGTTCTGCGCCGCGCGCTCGGCCAGATCGGTGAGGTTCATGCGCGCCAGCGCCGGGGCGATGTCGCCGCCGCCATAGATCGCCGCCCAGAAGCGCAGGTTTTCGGCCACGCTCAGCGTGGCCTTGAGCCCGTCGGCATGGGCGGCGTAGGCGACCGCATCGGGGGGCAGGTCCACGGTCCCGGCCAGTGGCGGCTGCAGCCCCGCGATGGTGCGCAACAGCGTCGTCTTGCCGCAGCCATTGGGCCCGCGCAGCACCAGCGCGTGGCCGGCCCGCAGCGTCAGCGACAGCCCCGCGATCAGCGGCACGCCGCCACGGGCGCAGGCGATATCGGTGAGACGCAGCTCCATGCGGCACGCCATTAGCGGGTTTCGCGGCAGGGGGGAAGCGGGCGCGGTGTCCTGTCGCAGGGTCTGCGTGGCAGCGGCGCAGGGGGGCGCTCGCGCCCCCCGTCCACCCTCGGGGCGAGGGTGGACTCCCCCCTGAGGATATTTCGATCAGGATGAAGGGGCACGGGTTACCCCTGGGTGATTTCCTCGAGCCGTTCGCGCGACAGATCACCGGGGACGATGGTGATCGGGATCGGCAGCGCGCCCGAATTGCGCGACAGCTGCGTGACCAGCGGGCCGGGGCCGTCCTTTCCCGTGCCCGCGCCCAGCACGAGGATGCCGATATCCGGGTCGTCGGCGATCTGGGCCATCAGTTCGGCCACGGGCTCGCCCTCGCGGATGACGAGTTCGGGGGCGATGCCCTGCCGGTCGCGCATCCATTTGGCGTAGACTTCGAAATGGGCCTCGATGCGCTCGCGGGCTTCGGCCCGCATCAGATCGGCGACGCCCATGAAGTGCTGGAATTCCTCGGGGGGGATGATCGACAGGATCTGCACGCCCGCCCCGATCCGCGCCGCGCGCAGGGCGGCGAACCGGATCGCGTTGAGGCATTCCTTGCTGTCGTCGAGCACGACCAGAAACTTGCGCATGATGTCTTTTCCGCGTCGGTGCAGTCACGCAAGTGTCGCATGTCGACCGGGGCTTGTAAATCGGGCCTGCGGTCAGCGGGCGGTAGCGAAGACGCGCAGGAGCGCGCCCGGCGTGCTGCGCGCCAGCCGCAAGGCGGGCAGCGCGGCGGCGGCGGTGGCGGCGAGCAGCGCCCAGCCGGTCAGCCGAAGCCAGTCGGCCGGAAACAGCTGCAGCGGCAGCCGCCAGCCGAAGGCCTGCACGTTGATCACCGCCAGCAGCACCTGCGCCAGCGCCACGCCCACCGGCAGCGCGATCACCGCTGTGAGCGCCGCCAGCGCCACCGTACGGGCCAGATCCAGCACCGCGAGCCTCCGCCGCGTCATCCCCAGCGCCCAGAGCGGGGCGAGCTGCGCAAGCCGGATGCCCGACAGCGTCACGAGGCTCGCAAACAGCGCCACCGCGGCCACCGACAGCGTCAGCACGTTGAGCGCGCGGGTGATGGCGAAGGTGCGCTCGAAGATCGCCATCGACAGCGCCTTGGCCGCGGCCTGATCGCTGATGAGCGTCGAGGGCAGGCCGAACGCGTCCTGCAGATCGGCGCGCAGGGCGGGCACATCCTCGGGCGGCAGGCGCAGCGCGTGTTGCCGGCGCGGCGCGTCGGGGAAGGCGGCGGTGAAGGCGTCGATCCCCAGCATCGCCTGCCCGCGCGGGTTGCCGTAGTCGGAATAGACCGCGACGACGTCGAACGCCCCCGCGCCGGGGATGGTCAGCGCCGCGCCCGGCCAGAGGTCGGCGCGGCGGGCGAGCTGTTCGTTGATCAGCACACCCTCGCCTGCGGCCAGTCGGTCCCACGCGTCGGGGCTGGACTGCAGCAGCGGCCAGTGATCGCGATATGTGGCATGATCGGCGGTGCCGAACACCCGCGCGGGTTGCCCGGCCAGCGTGGTCTCGACGCTCCAGACCGGAAGGATGGCGTCAGTGCGCGGCTCCAGCCAGGCGCGCAAGGCGCGGGCTTCGTCCTCGGTGCGGGCGGTGACGTAGGCTTCGGCCACAAGGCGCTGGTCAAGCCAGCCGATGAAGGTGGCGCGGAAGCTGCCGACCATGGTGCCCACGCCGATATTCGCCGCCAGCGCGAGCATCAGCGCCATCAGCGCGAGCGACAGGCCCGGAAGCTGCTGGCGCGCGTCGGCGGCGAGCCATTCGGCCACGGGGCCCGCGCGCGCGACCGCGCGGCCGACCAGCGCGATCAGCCCCGCCAGCAGCACCGGAACCGCCAGCGCCGCCGCCAGCAGCATCGCGGCCAGCAGCGCGAAGCCCGCGACCAGCCCGTCGCCCCAGATGCCCAGGCCCAGCGCCACCACCGCGAGCCCCGCCGCACCCGCCCCCTGCGCGCGCATCGCCGCCGCCGACGCCGTGGCCCAGGCGCGCGGCTGCGCGGGCGCCAGCACCGGCATGTGCCACAGCCGCCACAGGCTTTGCCCGCCCGCCGCCAGCGCGCCCGCCAGCGCCATGCCCAGCCCCGCCAGCGCCCACAGCGGATCGAACCGCAGCGCGCCGGGCACCGGCGCGCCGTAGAGCCCGCGCAGGCTGGCGGCGACGTCGGGCAGCAGCAGCGCCGCCACCCAGTAGCCCAGCGCCAGCCCCGCAAGCCCCGCGAGCAGCGCCAGCGCCATCAGCTCGGCCAGCGCGAGCACCATCAGCCGGCGCAGCGGCAGGCCCAGCGCGCGCAGCGTGCGAAACATCGCGCGGCGCTGCTCGAACGCCAGCCCCACCGCCGAGTGCACGATGAACAGCCCCACCGCGAAGGCCAGCAGCCCGAAGGCGGTGAGGTTCAGATGGAAGCTGTCGGTGAGCGCCGCGAGCCCGCCATCGCCTGCGGGCGCGATGCGGTCCAGATGCGGGACGATGTCGGCGAGCGGCGGCAGCCCGGTCGGCTGGTCGGGCGCGATCAGCAGCCGGCTGAGCGCGCCGGGCGCGTCGAGCAGCCGCTGCGCCTGCGCAATGTCCACAAGCACGGTGCCGACGGGGACGTTGGTGTCGGCGCGCAGATCAACCTGCGCCGCGCCGACAACCGCGTCCAGCGTTTCGGGATGCGCGAAGCCGCGCCCCTGCCCGCCCAGAAACGCGCCCAGATCATCGGCGGCAAGCCCCGGCCCCGCGGCGCCGGTCCGCGGCGGCGCGGTGAGCGGGTCGATCCCCAGCACCGTGACGCGCGCCGCGCCCAGATCCGCGCGCCCCTCCAGCACTGGCGAGACCTGCCAGCCCGCGCGGCGCAGCGCGACGTGATCGGCCTCGTCGATGCGGCCGGACGCAGCCTCCAGCCGGTCGAGATCGGCCTCGCCCAGCAGCGCCTCGGCGCTGGCATAGGCGCTGCGGGCCTCGGTGTTGAGCGCCTGCACCCCGGACCAGAGCGCGGTCGCCAGCGCCAGCCCCAGCAGCAGCATCGCCAGTTGCAGCGGCGCGCGCGCCCAATACGCCGCCAGCGCCCGGAGCGCGGCGCGGGTCATGGCGCGGCCACCACGCCCGCGCGCAGGTGCAGCCGGGCGTCGCAGCGCGCGGCAAGGCGCGGCGAGTGGGTGACGAGCAGCAGCGCCGCGCCCGCCTCGGCGCAGGCTTCAAGGAGCAGGTCGAGCACCGCGTCGCCCGTGGCCTCGTCCAGGTTGCCGGTGGGCTCGTCGGCCAGCACCACCGCCGGACGCGCGGCAAGGCAGCGGCCCACGGCGACGCGCTGCTGCTGGCCGCCCGACAGCGCCTCGGGGTAGCGCGCGACCAGATCGGCCAGGCCCAGGCGCTGCGCCAGCGCGTCGGTCCAGTCGGGATCGTGGCGGTCGGCCAGACGTGCCTGAAACGCCAGATTGCCGGCGACGGTCAGCGACGGGATCAGGTTGAACTGCTGAAACACCAGCCCCACGGTGCCCCGGCGCAGCCGCGCGCGGGTATCGTCATCGGTGCCGGTCATCGCCGCGCCCGCCACGCGGACCTCGCCCCTGTCGGCGGGTTCCAGCCCCGCGGCGATGTGCAGAAGCGTGCTCTTGCCGCTGCCCGATTCGCCCGTGAGCGCGAGGCTCGCGCCGGGCGCGAGTTCCAGCGACACACCGCGCAGCACCGGGATCGGCCCTTCGGTCGAGGCGAAGCTCTTGTGCAGGTCGGTGATGGCAAGCGCGGTCATGGCGGGTCCGTTGCTGCGGTCTTCGGGCAGATAGGGCCGGCCCACGGGCTGGCCAGCACCCTACCAGCGACCCGAGAGCGCACGCAGCAGCAGGCTGCCGCGGCGCGCGATTTCGGGGCGCAGCAGGCGCCCCTCGTCGATGGCGGCGGGCTCGCGCGCCGCGCGTTTCAGGATCGCGCCCGCCTGCCAGCCGGTCAGCAGCGCGGGCGCGGCGGCGGCGGGCACCTGCGCGCGGGCGGCGCGGGCGGCGTGGAGCTGCGCCAGCCCCTCGGCCACCAGCGCGGCGCGGTCGATGCCCGCGCCCAGCGGCGGCGCACCG
>PUOA01000204.1 GCA_003551925.1 Paracoccaceae bacterium | reverse complement strand
GCGCGCCCTGCGCGAGGCCGGGCCGGGCCGACCCCCGATCCGGTTTGGCGACGACCCGTTGCTGTGGGCAAGCTGGCTCTATTATCAGGAAGGGCTGACCCAGGGCGAGATCGCCGCGGAGATGGGCGCCTCGCGCCCCACGGTGAACGCGTATCTCGCCGACGCGCGCGCGCGCGGGATCGTCAACATCGCCATCGCCCCCGAACACATGCGCGCGGTGACGCTGGCGCGCGCGCTCGAGGATCATTTCGGGCTGGAAAGCTGCCTGATCGTGCCGACGCATGGCGGCACGCGGTCGCTGATCGACCGCGTCGGTCACGCCGCGGCGGGGCTGCTGGCGCAGCTGATTCATTCGGGCGACACGGTGGCGATCACCTGGGGGCGCACCATGCTGTCGATGGCGCAGGCCGCGCGCGTGGCCGGGCTGCGCGATGTCACCGTGGTGCAGGCCACCGGCGGCACCACCGCCAAGATCCCCTATTCCCCCGAGGCCTGCGCCACGCGGCTGGCCGACAATATCGGCGCGCGCTGCGTGCCGGTGTCGGCGCCGGCGCTGGTGTCCTCGGCGCGGGCGCGCGATCTGCTGCTGGCCGAGACGGTGATCGCCGAGCAGCTGCAGTATTTCACGCGGCTGCAGCGGGTGCTGTTCGGGGTGTCGTCGCTGCGCCCGAATTCGACGCTGCACAGCTCGGGCTTCTTTGACAGCGCGCTGCAGGCGCATGATTTCTACGACCGGGCGGTGGGCTCGCTCGCCGGGCAGTTCATCGACGCGCAGGGCCGCCCCGTCGAGGGGCCGCTCTCGGAACGCTTCATCGGCGTGACGCTGGACGCGCTGCGCGCGGTGCCTACAAGGGTTCTGGTGGCGGGCGGCGTGGACAAGGTGCAGCCGATCCTCGCCGCGCTGCGCGGCGGCTATGTCACCACGCTGGTGATCGACTCCGACACCGCCGAGGGCATCCTGCGGACGCTCGGCATCCGCCCCGCCCCGGCCCCCGCCACTGCGTCGCCCCCGCCCCCCGAGGCCGCCGGCGCGCCCAGCCGCAGCGCGGTCAAGAAATTCCTCAACGATGCGCGCGACGTGGTCCCCGAAGCGATGGAGGGCGCGCTCGCCGCGTGGCCCGACCACATCGCCGCCATCGACGGCAAGCGCCGCGCCATCGGCGCGCGCGCGCCGAGGCCCGAGGGCAAGGTCGGCATCGTCATCGGCGGCGGGGCGGGGCACGAGCCCAGCTTTCTGGGGTTCGTGGGCGCGGGGCTGGCGGATGCGGTGGCGGTGGGCAATGTCTTTGCCAGCCCGCCGCCCGACCGGATCCTGACCTGCACGCGCTTTGCCGAGCGCGGCGCGGGCGTGCTTTATGTCTACGGCAACTACACCGGCGACGTGATGAATTTCGACATGGCCGCCGAGCTGGCCGCCGCCGAGGGCATCGCCGTGCGCAGCCTGCGCACCACCGACGATATCGCCTCGAGCGGGTTCGAGGACCGCGACGCACGCCGCGGCACCGCCGGCAACGTGTTCGTGTTCAAGGTCGCGGGCGCGGCCAGCGCGCGGATGGAGCCGCTCGAGGAATGCGAGCGCCTCGCCCGCAAGGCCAATGCCGCGTGCCATACCATCGGCGTGGCGCTGGAACCCTGTTCGATGCCCGAAACCCGCCGCCCCAGCTTCACGCTGGCCGAGCACGATCTGGAATTCGGCGTGGGCGTTCATGGCGAACCGGGCATTCAGCGCCAGCGGCTCCAGCCCGCGGACCGCATCGTCGATCAGGTCTGCGATCAGCTGTTCAGCTCGATGGAACTGACCGCCGGCGCGCGGGTCGCGGTGCTGGTGAATTCGCTGGGCGGGACGCCGATGATCGAACTCATGGTGCTCAATCGCCGCGTGCAGCAGCGGCTGGCCGCGCGCGGCGCCGAGGCGCATCTGACGCTGATCGGGCATTACTGCACCTCGCTGGACATGGTGGGCGCATCGATCACGCTGATGGCGCTGGACGAGGAACTGACCGCGCTGCTGGACGCGCCCTGCGACGGCATTGCCTGGCGGCGCGGCTGACCGCCCCGCCCTGCCCCGCCCTGCCCCGCCCTGCCGCGCCCTGCCCTGCCGCGCCCTGCCCTGCCGCGCCCTGCCGCGCCCTGCCCCGGTGTGGCGCGCGCGCCTGTCGTGGCGCGTCGGCGCAGAAAGCGTCAGGATCTGGTGCCCTGTTGCCTGCACGATGCCCGCGAACCGCCCGCCTGGTTGCAGCAAGGCGCGCGTCGGGTCGCGTCAGTCCGTGCCCGGTGGCGCAATTGCCCGGCGCATCGCGCCGTGTCCAGATGCACCGCAAACGCCCGTGCCAATGGAGCTGCCGCATGAGGGATCGCGCCCACCCCCCCGAGACCGCAGACCGTGACGCCTATGAGGTGCGCGACCCCGAATGGATCGAGATGCCCGACGGCACCCGCCTTGCCGCGCGCATCTGGCTGCCGCGCGCGGCAGCGGCGCGACCGGTGCCCGCGATCCTTGAATACCTGCCCTATCGCCGGCGCGACGGCACGCTGGCGCGCGATGAGCTGCATCACGCCTGGTTCGCGCGCAACGGGTATGCCGGGGTGCGCGTGGACATCCGCGGCAATGGCGATTCCGAAGGCTTCATGGAGGACGAATACTCCGAAGAAGAGCTCGAGGACGGCGCCCGGGTGATCGAATGGCTGGCGCGCCAGCCCTGGTGTTCGGGCGCGGTGGGGATGATCGGGATCTCATGGGGCGGGTTCAACGGGCTGCAGCTTGCCGCCCGCGCGCCCGAAGCGCTCAGGGCCGCGGTGACCATCTGCTATACCGACGACCGTTACGCCGATGACATCCACTACATGGGCGGCTGCCTGCTGACCGAGAACATCGGCTGGTCGTCGCAGATGCTGGCCTATTCCTCGCGTCCACCGGACCCGGAGGTGGTGGGCGAGGACTGGCGCGAGATGTGGCGCGCGCGGCTTGAACGCCAACCGCTGCTGCTGGAGACCTGGCTGCGCCACCAGCGCCGCGATGCCTACTGGCGGCGTGGCTCGGTGTGCGAGGACTGGGGCGCGGTCCGCGCGGCGATCCTGGCGGTCGGGGGCTGGGCGGACGCCTATTCCAACGCGGTGCCGCGCACGCTGGCCGGAAGCCCGGCGCCGGTGAAGGGACTCGTCGGTCCCTGGGCGCACAAATACCCCAACGTCGCCTATCCCGAGCCGCGCATCGGATTTCTGGCCGAGTGCCGGCAGTGGTTCGACCGTTGGCTCAAGGACATCGACAACGGCGCCGAAGCGCTGCCTGCCTACCGCGCCTATGTAATGGATTCGATGCCGCCCGCGCGGCGCATCGACCGCCGCCCGGGCCGCTGGGTGGCCGAACCCGAATGGCCGTCGCCGCGGATCGAACGCTGGCAACTGGCGCTCTCGGGCGACGGGCTCGGCGCGCAGGCCGGCAGCGCGCCGATAGCGGTTGGCGGCCCGCAGACGCTGGGCGCGGCCGGGCAGCGCTTCTGCCCCGGGTTGCGCGATCTCTACGAGATGGCCGACGACCAGTCGCCCGACGACCGTGTTGCCACCAGCCTCGACACCGCCCCGCTCGAAGCCGACGTGGACATCCTCGGCGCGGCCGAATTCCGGTTGCGGATCACGCCCGATGCGCCGACCGGCTTCGTTGTCGCGCGGCTGTGCGACCTGCGCCCGGACGGAAGCAGCGCCTTCATCACCATGGGCGTGCTCAACCTCACCCATCGCAACGGCCACGACCGGGCAGAGTCGATGACCCCCGGCCTGCCGGTCGAGGTGACGCTGCCGCTCAACGACATCGCCTACCGTCTGCCCGCCGGGCACCGGCTGCGGCTGTCACTGTCAACCAGCTACTGGCCGATGCTGTGGCCCGCGGCGGCACCGCTGAGCCTTCAGATCGACCCGGCGGCGAGTGCACTCACGGTGCCGCTGCGCCCTGCGCTGGACGAGCCCGCGCCGGCATTCGGTCCGCCCGAGGACCTGCGCGAGGGCGCGGCCGAAACCTTGCGCCCGGATGCCTCGCAGCGCATCGAGGAGGTCCTTGCCGATGGCACGCGGCGGCTGCGCATCGTCACCGATGGCGGGCGCGAGCGGCAGCTGTCCACCGGCATGGAGTCGGGCCGTCGCATCGACGAGACATGGGACATCCACCCCGATGACCCGCTCTCGGCGCGCATGGAGACACGCTGGAGCTACGAGATCGGCCGCGGCGACTGGCAGACGCGCACCGAGTCGCGCACCGAAGTGACCTGCGATGCAACGCATTTCCACATCCGCGCGGAGCTGCGCACCTTCGACAATGGGCGCCCCTTCGTGAATCGCGACTGGAGCCTGAAGATCCCGCGCGACGGCGTTTGAGCGCGCGCCCTCCCCTCTCGGGCGCGCGCCGCGGCTGTTGCGCGGCGCGCGTCTGACGCAAACTGACGCGGTATTGCCTTGTGTCGCGGCGTCACTGCGTTAGGCTGGGCGCGTCATGGAGCAACCCAACCTCGCCCGCAACCTGCGCCTGCTGTGCAGCTATGCACCGTCCATCTCGGCGGTGTGCCGCAGTGTCGGGATCAACCGGCAGCAGTTCACCAAGTATCTCAACGGTGCCTCGCGCCCCTCGGCGCGCAACATGCGCCGCATCTGCGATCATTTCGGCGTCGAGGAGGACGAGTTGCTCGCCCCGCATGGCCGCTTCGCCGAGATGGTCTCGCTGCGCCCGCGGGCGCGACATCTGATACGCGCGCTCGGCCCCGCCGCCACGCATATCGATGCGATGTTCACCCGATCCGCCGAGAACCTGAAACCCTATTGCGGCTACTATTTCTATTACTATTTCACGCCGTCACGGCCCGGCATGATCCGTCGGTCGCTGCTGCGCATCAACGAATACAAAGGCGTCTACTATACGCGACTGACCGAGCGCATCCAGCCCTCGGAAAGCCCGCTGGGGCGCTCGCATATCGTTCGATATGTCGGGGTGGCAGTGCTGCTGGGCGGGCGGATCTTCATCATCGACCACAACGCGCGCGACCGCCGTTCGGTTTCGCAGACGGTTCTGTTCACCACCCAGTCGGGCGAGGTTGAGTTTCTGTCGGGCATGACGCTGGGGGTGCAGGGACGCACCGCGCGCGCGCCCTTCGCGGCGCGGGTCTTCCTCGAGTTTCTGGGCGAGCAGACCGATCTGCACGCCGCCATGCGCCGCACCGGCATATTCGAGGCCGACAGCGCGGACCTGCCGCGCCACATTGCCCGGATGCTCGCTTCAAGCGGCAGCGAGCCGCAGATGCTTACCGCGCTTGAGCTTCCGATCTGACGCGATCTGACGCGCAAACTGCGCAAACTGCCTGCGCATTCGTTGGTGCTGCGCAATTGTCTGGCGGCGGCATGGCCCGCACCCTTTCGCGCAAGTTCGCTCAGGAAAAAACGCATGACCGGGAGTTTCGAGATGTCCAAGACAGCACTTCACCGCGCCTTTCCCGTGCTCAACCGCCGCCAGTTGCTGGCCGGCGCCGCCGGGGTATCCGCCGCCGCGCTGCTGCCTGTCCGGGCCTGGGCGCAGGACGGCCGGCTCAACATCCGCGTCTATACCGAGCCGGACGATTTCGACCCGGTGGATGCCTCGGGCTTCGGCGAGGCGCTGCTCTACGGTGCGATCTACCGCAACCTGATCCAGTATGAATCGGGCGACGACTGGAGCTATCGCCTCGACCTGGCGGACTCGATCGAGCAGACCAGCGACACCACCATCGAGTTCACCCTGAAGGAAGGGCAGATGTGGTCCGACGGCTATGGCGAAATCACCGCCGAGGACGTGGCGTTCACCTTCGAGCGCATCCTCGATCCCGAAATGAACTCGCGCATCAAGCCCGATGTCGGACCGCTGGCCCGCGTCGAGGTGACCGGGCGCTATTCGGGGGTGTTCCACTTCGACGAGGCCTTCGCGCCCTTCTGGTGGATCGCACTGCCGTATCTGGCCGGCACGATCGTGTGCAAGGCGGCGATCGAGGAGGCCGGCGGGCGCATCACCACCGAGGTGCCGCCCACCGTGTCCGGCCCCTACCGCGTGCGCGAACTGCGCCCCGGCGAGCGCTGGGTGCTCGAGCGCAACGCCGACTACACCGGCGACAACCCGGCCGATTACGAGCGGCTCGATATTGTCTATATCGGCGACGAGGCCGCCGCCGAGATCGCGCTGGAGGCGGGCGATCTGGACTTCACCGAGGTCAGCCCCGGATCGGTCGGGCGGCTGCAGGGCAACCCGCCCGCGGGCACGGCGATGTCGATGCACCCGTCGCTGTTCTATGTCTGGGTCGGCATGAACATGGAACACCCCAAGTTCCAGGACATCCGCGTGCGTCAGGCGCTGCAATACGCGATCAACGTCAACGCGATCATCGAGGCGGCGTGGTATGGCGTCGCCGAGCCCTCGACCGGGATCATCGCGCCGGGGCTGATCGGCAACCGTCCCGAATCGCTGATCCCGCCGCAGGGCGACCCGCAGCGCGCGCGCGAGTTGCTCGCCGAAGCCGGGGTCGAGAACCTTCAGGTCACGCTCAACGTGCTCAATGATGTCACCTTCACCACCGCCGCGCAGGTGATGCAGGCGACGATGGCGCAGGCAGGGATCGAGCTGAACATCGAGGTGCACGAATCCGGCTCGTTCTGGACCCTGGGGGTCGAGGCCGATGGCGACCGCTGGCGGGATCTGGAAATGATCATGAACCGCTTCTCGATGCTGCCTGATCCCTCCTACGCGACCGCGTGGTTCGTCACCGAGCAGATCGGCGACTGGAACTGGGAGCGGTTCTCGGACGAGGAGTTCGACCGCCTCCACCGCGAAGCGCGCAGCGAGACCGACGACGCACGCCGCGACGAGATGTATCGCCGCGCCCAGGACATCATGGAGGAATCGGGCGCCTATCGCTTCATCACCCACGGCGTGACACCGAACCTGTTCCACGACAGCACCGCACCGGGGACGCGCCCCGACGGGCTGCCGCTGGCGCAATACTTCCGCCGCGCCTGAGCCGTGCTGCCGTGAACGGCGCGGGCGGCAGGTGATCGCCGCCCGCATCGCCACGGCCGGGGAGACGCGATGATCCAGTACACCCTCCAACGCGTCGCGCTGGCGCTGGGGATCGTCTTCGCGGCGATCTCGGCCCTTTACGGCGTCATGATCGCGCTGCCCGGCGATCCGACCTCGGTGCTGCTGGGGCCGCGCGCCACCCCCGAGATGCGCGCGGTGTTCCGCGAGCAGATGGGCCTCGACGACCCGCTTGCGATGCAGATCCTCAACTTCTGGGCGCGGGTGCTCAGCGGCGATCTGGGCACGGATTTCTTTCGCAACCGCCCCGTCTCGGTGGCGGTGATGAGCGCGTTGCCGCACACCGTGGCGCTGGTGTTCGGGGCGATCTTCTGGTCGGCCAGCCTCGGCATCCTGCTGGGTGCCTTTTCGGCGGACCGGCGCAACAGCGTGCTCGACCGCGTGACCGGGGTGATCTCGGTGGCGTTCATCGCCGCACCGTCCTTCGTGGTGGCGCTTTACAGCCTGCTGCTGTTTGCGGTCACGTTGCGCTGGTTTCCCTCCATCGGCGCGGGCGAGCCGGGCGATCTGCTCAGCCGCATCCAGCATCTGGTTCTGCCCTCGCTGGCCATCGGGCTGGCCTGGGTGGGCTATGTGGCGCGGATCGTGCGCGCCTCGATGCTGGAAGTGATGGGCGAAAGCTATATCCGCACCGCGCGCGCCTTCGGCTTGCCGCGCCGGCGGGTGGTCTACAACTATGCGCTGCGCGTGGCGATCCTGCCGGCGGTGCAGGTGCTGGGCGTGGGCATCGGCGGGATGCTCTCGAGCGCCGTTTTCGCCGAAATCGTGTTCTCGCGGCCCGGCATCGGCACGCTGATCTACACCGCGGTGTCCGACCGCAATTATCCGGTTGTCATGGGCTCGATGCTGGTGGCGATCGGCTTCTTCGTCACCTGCGCGCTGATCGCCGATCTGATCAACGCCGCGCTCGACCCGCGCCACAGGAAGGCGAAATGAGCCGCTTCAGGCACACGCTGCTCGGGCGGCTGGCCCGCGACCCGCTGGCGGTGATGGCGATCGTCATCATCGCGGCGCTGGTGGTGATGGCGGTCTTTGCCGACCTGATCGCGCCCCATGATTACACCGCGATGCACATGACCGACCGCTTCGCCGCGCCGTCGGCCGAGTTCTGGCTGGGCACCGACAATCTGGGCCGGGACACGTTCTCGCGGCTGCTGCAGGGCGGGCGCATCGCGCTGACGGTCGGGCTGACGGCGGTGATCATCTCGGGGGTGATCGGGCTGGTGCTGGGCATGATCGCAGGCTTCGGGCCGCGCTGGCTGGACAATGCGCTGCTGTTCTTCTTCGACACGCTGCGCGCCTATCCGACCATCATCCTGGCGCTGGCGCTTGCGGCGCTGATGCCGCGCGGGCTGACCACGGTGATCGTGGTGGTGGTGATCACCTCGTTCGCGGAATACGGGCGCGTGGTGCGCACGCAGACGCTGTCGCTCAAGCATGCCGAGTTCATCCTGGCCGAGCGCGCGATGGGGGCGTCCTTCGGGCGGATCGTGTTTCACCACATCCTGCCCAACGTGCTGGGCCCGTTCTTCATCCTTGCGGCGATGAACCTGCCCGTGGTCATCACCATCGAGGCGGGGATGAGCTTTCTCGGTGTGGGCGTGCCTCCGGGCACGCCGAGCTGGGGCGCGACGCTCAAGGACGGGTTCGATCACATCCGCCAGACCCCGTGGCTGATCCTTGCCGGCGGGCTGCCCTTGATCCTGGTGACGCTCGGCTTCACCTTTCTGGGCGAGGCGCTGCGCGATCAACTCGACCCCAAACTCAGGAGCGGGCGATGACCGACACGCTGAGCGTGAGGGACCTTTCGGTCAGCTACGACACGCGCACGGGCGCGTTGCAGGCGCTGCGCAACGTGTCGATCAACGTGCCGGCGGGCGAGATCGTGGGCGTGGTCGGCGAATCGGGCTGCGGCAAGTCCACGCTGATCGGCGCGCTGCTGAGCCTGCTGTCCGAAAACGCGCAGGTGGTCGGCGGCGAAATCCTGCTCGAGGGCGAGGACATCCTGCGCGTCCCGCCCCGGCGGCTGCAGGCGATGCGCGGGCGCGAGATGTCGGTGGTGTTCCAGGACCCGATGACCTCGCTGAACCCGGTGCTGTCGATCGGGCGGCAGATGCGCGACATCCAGTACCGCGAGCGCATCCCCGAGGCCGAGAAGTCACGCCGCGCCGCCACCATGCTGGCCCGTGTCGGCCTGCCCGACCCCGAGGCGAAGCTGCACGCCTGGCCGCACGAGCTGTCGGGCGGCATGCGCCAGCGCGTGGCGATTGCCATGGCGGCGCTGATGCAGCCCAGGCTGCTGATCGCCGACGAACCGACCACGGCGCTCGATGCCACGCTCGAGGTGCAGATCATCGAGCTTCTGAAGGAAATCCAGCGCGAGATCGGCTGCGCGATCCTGTTCATCTCGCACCATCTGGGGGTGATTGCCGAGCTGTGTGACCGCATGGTGGTGATGTATGCCGGCGAGGCGGTCGAGGAAGGCCCGGTCGAGGCCGTGTTCCAGCGCCCGGCGCACCCCTACACCGCCAAGCTGATCGAATGCGATCCCGGCCGGCTGCGCGAACGGGTCACGGCACTGCCCGCGATCCCCGGCAGCCTGCCCGATCTGACCGACCCGCCCACGGGCTGCATCTTTCGCGACCGCTGCGACATGGCCACCGACATCTGCGCGCGGACCGCGCCGCCGCGCGTGGCGGTGACGCCGGGTCACTGGTCGGCCTGCCACCATGCACAGACGGTGAGCGCATGACGACCGGGGCGCTGCTGGAGCTGAAGGACGTCACCGTCGAGTTTCCGGGGGTGCGCGGGCTGCGCGCGCTGACCGCTCCGCCCGAGGCGCGCCGCGTGCAGGCGGTCAGCGGCGTCTCGCTCGGCGTCGCGCGCGGCGAGACGCTGGCGCTTGTGGGCGAGTCCGGCTCGGGCAAGACGACGCTGGCGCGTGCGGTCAACGGGCTGGTGCCGCTGGCGGGCGGCGAGGTCTGGTTCGACGGCGCGCCGCTGCACGCGCGGCCCGACTGGCACGCGGTGCGCCGGCGCGTGGCGATGATGTTCCAGGACCCGGT
>PUOA01000006.1 GCA_003551925.1 Paracoccaceae bacterium | reverse complement strand
GACTGCCGTGGCGCTGGACACCATCCTGAACCAGAAGAGCTATAACGAAGCGGCTGGCGATGACGAGAGCAAGAAGCTCTACTGCGTTTATGTCGCCATTGGCCAGAAGCGCTCCACCGTGGCGCAGCTGGTCAAGAAGCTCGAGGAATCGGGCGCCATCGACTACACCATCGTCGTGGCTGCCACCGCATCGGACCCCGCGCCGATGCAGTTCCTCGCGCCTTATGCCGCCACCGCGATGGCCGAGTATTTCCGTGACAACGGCCGCCACGCGCTGATCATCTATGATGACCTGTCCAAGCAGGCCGTGGCCTACCGCCAGATGTCGCTGCTGCTGCGCCGCCCGCCGGGCCGCGAAGCCTATCCGGGCGACGTGTTCTACCTGCACTCGCGCCTGCTGGAACGCTCGGCCAAGCTGAACGAGGATCACGGCGCGGGCTCGCTGACGGCGCTGCCGATCATCGAAACGCAGGGCGGCGACGTGTCGGCCTTCATTCCGACCAACGTGATCTCGATCACCGACGGGCAGATCTTCCTGGAGACCGAGCTGTTCTATCAGGGCATCCGCCCCGCCGTGAACACCGGTCTGTCGGTGTCGCGGGTGGGCTCGTCGGCGCAGACCGATGCGATGAAATCCGTGGCCGGCCCCGTCAAGCTGGAGCTGGCGCAATACCGCGAGATGGCGGCGTTTGCGCAGTTCGGCTCGGACCTCGACGCGGCGACGCAGCGGCTGCTGAACCGCGGCGCGCGCCTGACCGAGCTGATGAAGCAGTCGCAGTATTCGCCCCTGACCAACGCCGAGATCGTCTGCGTGATCTACGCCGGCACGCAGGGGTTCCTCGACAAGATCGCGGTCGGCGATGTCGGCCGGTTCGAACAGGGGCTGCTGACGCATCTGCGCTCCAAGCACCGCGACCTGCTCGATGACATCACCAACAACGACCGCAAGGTGAAGGGCGAGCTGGAAGACAAGATCAGGGCCGCGCTGGATTCCTACGCGAAAGACTTCGCCTGAGGGCGTGAGGGGAGCGTCGCATGCCAAGCCTCAAGGACCTGAAAAACCGGATCAACTCGGTCAAATCGACCCGGAAGATCACCAAGGCCATGCAGATGGTCGCGGCGGCCAAGCTCCGCCGCGCCCAGGAAGCCGCCGAAAACGCCCGCCCCTATGCCGAGCGCATGGAGGCGGTGATCAACGCGCTGGGCACCTCGCTCAAGGAGTCGGACACCGCGCCGCGGCTGCTGACCGGCACCGGCGCGGAGCAGACGCATCTGCTGGTGGTGATGACCGCCGAGCGGGGGCTGTGCGGCGGGTTCAACTCGTCGATCGTCAAGATCGCGCGCTACCGCGCCGAGAAGCTCAAGGGCGAGGGCAAGACGGTCAAGATCATCACCGTCGGCAAGAAGGGCCGTGAGCAACTCCGCCGCGATCTTGGCGATCACCTGATCGGGCATGTGGACCTGTCGGACGTCAAGCGCGTCTCCTACGCCAACGCGCGCGAGATCGCCGACGACGTGCTCGCCCGCTTCGCCGCCGAGGAGTTCGACGTGGCGACGATCTTCTACAACCGCTTCGAGTCGGTGATCAGCCAGGTCCCCACGCCGCAGCAGATCATCCCGGCGCCGGTGGACGAAGACGCGGCACCCGACGCGCTCTATGATTACGAACCGTCGGACAAGGCGGTGCTGGAGGACCTGCTGCCGCGCTCGGTCGCCACGCAGATCTTCGCGGCGCTGCTGGAAAACGCGGCCTCGGAACAGGGCGCACGGATGAGCGCGATGGACAACGCCACCCGCAACGCGGGCGACATGATCGACCGGCTGACCATCGAATACAACCGCTCGCGCCAGGCGGCGATCACCAAGGAACTCATCGAGATCATCTCGGGCGCCGAAGCGCTCTGATCGGCGAATGCGAAGGACGGGACCGCGCTGATGGCGTCAAGCCAGCCACGCTATGTAACCGAGGCCAGACCGGCGGAACTGACGTTCTCGGTCTGCACCCTCGTGGCGTCCGACGCCAAGTATGCGCGGATGCTGGCGTCGTTCGAGCGGTGCGGCTTCACCGCCGCGAACACCGAGTTCCTGGCGCTCGACAATCGCGGCGACAACCGGTTTGACGGCTACAACGCGTTGCGCCGGATCTTCGCGGAACTGCGCGGCGCCTATATCCTGTTCACGCATGACGACATCGAGCTGATCGACGACGGGGCAACCGAGCTGCTCGCGGTGCTGCAGGCGCTCGATGCGCGCGATCCGCGCTGGGCGGTCGCCGGCAACGCCGGTCACCGCAGCGCCGCCCCCCGGACCCTGCTGCGCCACCTGTCGGACCCGCATGGCGATGACCGCGATTGCGCCACGGGCCCGGTGCAGGTTCAGGGGCTGGACGAGAATTTCCTGGTGCTGCGCCGCGACAACATGGTGTTCCCGTCGATGGATCTGGACGGGTTTCACCTGTTCGCCACCGATCTGTGTCTGCAGGCCCTGTTGGCCGGCGGGCGCGCCTATGTGATACCGTTTTTCCTGCGCCATCACAGCGGCGGCAGCGCAAGCCCGGCACTGGACGCCGCAATCGCCCGGATGGGCCGGAAATACGCCGGCCTGCGCGCGCCTGATCGGGTCCGCACGCCGGCCGCGACGGTGTATGTCGGCGCGCGCGGGGCGATCCTGCGCCACCGCGACCGCAGCGTCGAGAGCGTGACGCGCAGGGTGAAGAGAGTGACCGACCGCCTGCTCGGCCCGTAAGGCTGGCGCGGCGACGGCAACGCATGAACGAACCACCAACCTGAAGGGGTGAACAAGATGTCAGAAGCAAAAGGCAAGGTGGCGCAGGTCATCGGCGCCGTCGTGGACGTGCAGTTCGACGGCGCGCTGCCGGCGATCCTGAACGCGCTGGAAACCGACAACAACGGCAAGCGGCTGGTGCTCGAAGTCGCCCAGCATCTGGGTGAAAACACCGTCCGCACCATCGCCATGGACGCCACCGAAGGGCTGGTCCGCGGGCAGGAGGTGCGCGACACCGGCAAGGCGATCGAGGTTCCCGTGGGCGACGCCACGCTGGGCCGCATCCTGAACGTGGTGGGCGAGCCCATCGACGAGAAGGGCCCGGTCGAGACCTCGGACTACCGCGCCATCCACCAGCCCGCCCCCGGCTTCGACGCGCAGTCGACCGAGAGCGAGATCCTTGTCACCGGCATCAAGGTCATCGACCTGCTGGCGCCCTATTCCAAGGGCGGCAAGATCGGCCTGTTCGGCGGTGCCGGCGTGGGCAAGACCGTGCTGATCATGGAGCTGATCAACAACATCGCCAAGGTGCACTCGGGCTTTTCCGTGTTCGCCGGGGTGGGTGAGCGCACGCGCGAGGGCAACGACCTCTATCACGAGATGATGGACTCGAAGGTCATCGACCCCGACAACCTGGCCAACAGCCGCGTGTCGCTGGTCTACGGCCAGATGAACGAGCCCCCGGGTGCACGCGCCCGCGTCGCGCTGACCGGCCTGACGCTGGCCGAGCAGTTCCGCGACCAGTCCGGCACCGACGTGCTGTTCTTCGTGGACAACATCTTCCGCTTCACGCAGGCGGGCTCCGAGGTGTCGGCGCTTCTGGGCCGCATCCCCTCGGCGGTGGGGTATCAGCCGACGCTTGCCACCGACATGGGCGCGCTGCAGGAGCGCATCACCTCGACCCGCAACGGCTCGATCACCTCGGTGCAGGCGATCTACGTGCCCGCCGACGACCTCACCGACCCTGCGCCGGCCACGTCGTTCGCGCACCTCGACGCCACCACGGTGCTGTCGCGCGCGATCTCGGAGCTTGGCATCTATCCGGCGGTGGACCCGCTCGATTCCAACAGCCGGATCCTCGACCCGCAGATCGTGGGCGAGGAGCATTATCAGGTCGCGCGCGACGTGCAGGGCATCCTGCAGCGCTACAAGTCGCTGCAGGACATCATCGCGATCCTGGGGATGGACGAACTGAGCGAAGAGGACAAGCTGACCGTCGCCCGTGCGCGCAAGATCCAGCGCTTCCTGTCGCAGCCCTTCGACGTGGCCAAGGTGTTCACCGGCTCGGACGGGGTGCAGGTGCCGCTGGAAGAAACCATCCGCTCGTTCAAGGCGGTGGTGGCGGGGGAATACGACCACCTGCCCGAAGCCGCGTTCTACATGGTCGGCGGCATCGACGAGGTGATCGCCAAGGCCGAGCGTCTGGCCGCGGCCGCATAAGCGAAGGGAGCGTGCCGCAATGGCCGATACCATGCAATTCGACCTCGTCTCGCCCGAGCGCAAGCTGGCATCGGTGGCGGTGACCGCGGTGCGCATTCCGGGCGCGGTGGGCGATCTGACCGCCATGCCCGGTCACGCGCCGACGATCACCACGCTGCGCCCCGGCATCGTCGCCGCCGAAGCCGCCGATGGCGAAAGCCGCTACGTGGTGACCGGCGGCTTCGCCGAGATCGGCGCCGAGGGGGTGTCGGTGCTGGCCGAGCGCGGCGTGGCGGTCGACGCGCTCACGCAGGAGCTTTATTCCGACATGCTGGCCGAGGCGCGCAAGGCCGCCGAGGGCGCCACCACCGAAACCGCCGCGCTGCTGGAACAGACCGTCGCCGACATGGAAGCGCTGGCGGGCGAGACCGGCCTCTCGGCGTCCTGAGGCGCGCAACCTGCAACGATCCCGCCCCGGCCAATCCGCCGGGGCGTTTTCTTTTGCGCCGCGCGCGCCGGCGCTAGATTTCCCGCAACTCGCTGACGAAATCGTAGCGATCCCCGCGATAGGCCGAGCGGGTGAATTCGACCAGCGCGCCATCGGGCAGGTAGCCGCGCCGTTCGATGCGCAGCACCGCGGCGCCGCCGGGCACGCCCAGATGCTGCGCCTCGGCCGGGGTGGCAAGCGATGCCGTCACCCGCTGCAGGCCGGTCACCGGCTTCGTGCCGCGCGCGGCGAGCGCGGCGTAGAGCGAGTCCGTCACCGCGTGGTGGTCGGGCAGGTAGATCGCGGGCACCACCGCGTGTTCCAGCGCCAGCGGCTCGCCATCGGCGGTGCGGATGCGGCTGAAGCGAGTGACCTGCGCGTTGACCGGCAGCCCGAAGGCGATGACCTCGTCGGGCGCGGCGGTGTCGGTGCAACGGCCGAGCCAGATCGACCCCGCCGTCAGCCCGCGCCGGCGCAGATCCTCGGTAAAGCCCGCCAACAGGGACGAAGGCTGCTCGATCCGCGGCGCGACAAAGGTGCCCGAGCCGTGCCTGCGCGACAGCACCCCCTCGCGCATCAGCAGGTTGACCGCCTTGCGCACCGTGACGCGCGAGACATCCATCAGCGCGGCCATGTCGCGCTCCGACGGCAGCGCCTCGCCGACGCGGAACTCGCCGCCGCGCACCTTCTCGCGCAGGACCGCGGCGAGGCGGACATAGAGCGGCGTGGCTTCGGACCCGGTGGCCAGCAGGTCCGGGCGCAGGGTCATCGCGCCGCCCCCAGCGCCGCCATCGCCGCGCGCAGCACGCCCCCCGCCTGGGCCAGCGCGGCCTCGGCCTGCGCAAGGCTGGCGCCGCGCGCGATCAGGATCGCGGGCTTCACGCGCCAGTCGGCGGCAAGCAACGCGGCCTCGGCCTGCGGCTCGGGCACCTCGGCGATGCGCGCGACCATGGCGCGCGCGCGCCCGCGCAGCTTGGTGTTCTGCGGGCGCAGATCGACCATCAGCCCGTCATGGACATGGCCCAGCCGCACCATGATCTGGGTCGAGACCATGTTCAGCACCACCTTCTGCGCGGTCCCCGCCTTCATCCGGGTCGAGCCCGCCACGACCTCGGCCCCCGTGACGGTGGCGATGCCGTGGTCCGCCGCCGCCGCCAGCGGTGTGCCCGCATTGCACGCGATCCCGGCGGTCAGCGCGCCCGCGGCGCGCGCGGCCTCGACCGCGGCGATGGTGAACGGCGTGCGTCCGCTGGCCGCGATCCCCAGCACCACGTCCGACGCGCCGATCCCGGCATGGGCGACCTGCGCGCGCGCGTCCTCGGCGTCATCCTCGGCGCCCTCGATGCCCAGGCTCAGCGCCGCCGGGCCACCCGCGATCAGGTAGTGCGTGCGCGCCTCGGGCCAGTCGAAGGTCGGCCCCAGCTCGGTGCCATCCTGCACCGCGATCCGGATCGACGTGCCCGCGCCCGCATAGACCAGCCGCCCGCCCGCGCGCAGCCGCGGCACCGCGGCCTCGACCAGCGCGGCGATGGCGGGCAGCGCGGGGCCGATCGCACCCACCGCGGCCAGCTGGCTTTCCCAGATCGCGCCCAGCGCGGTCAGGCTGTCCCAGCGGTCGAGCGCTTCGTAACGGGGGTCGGCATGTTCGGTCATCGGGGCGGCCCTTCGGACGGCAGGATCAGGCGGCCAGACGCTGGCCATCGGCGCCGAAATGGAAGGCGCGCGCCATGTCGGGGGTGATGAAGGCGCGTTCGTCGACCTCGGCGGCGTGTTCGCCGAACAGCCGCACCGTCACCAGCCCGTGGGGGTCGGCGTGCAGATAGATCAGCGTCTCGCCGCCGAGCTGTTCGACATGGCTCACGCGGCCCTCGATCTGGCCCCCGTCGCGCGAGAAGCTCAGATGCTCGGGGCGGATGCCCAGCGACTTGCCGGGCTGGCCCAGCGCGGGCGCGTCGAGGAAATTCATCCGCGGCGAGCCGATGAACCCGGCGACGAATTCGTTGGCGGGGTTGCGATACAGCTCCATCGGCGCGCCGACCTGCTCGATCCGCCCGTCGCGCAGCACCACGATCCGGTCGGCAAGCGTCATCGCCTCGACCTGGTCATGGGTGACGTAGATGATCGTCGCGCCCAGCTCGCGGTGCAGGTTCGCGATCTCGATCCGGGTCTGCACGCGCAGCGCGGCGTCGAGATTCGACAGCGGCTCGTCGAACAGGAACAGCTTGGGCTTGCGCACGATGGCGCGCCCGATGGCCACGCGCTGGCGCTGCCCGCCCGACAGCTCGGCCGGGCGGCGGCTCAGATAGGGATCGAGGTCGAGCATCTTCGCGGCACGGCGGACGGCGGCGTCGATCTCGGCGCGCGGGAACCGGGCCTGCTTCAGCCCGAGCGCCATGTTGTCGCGCACGTTCAGGTGCGGATAAAGCGCGTAGGACTGGAACACCATCGCGATCTCGCGCTTCGAGGGCGGGACAGTGTTGACCAGTGCCCCGTCGATGCGCACCTCTCCGGCGGTGATGTCCTCAAGCCCCGCGATCATGCGCAGAAGCGTCGATTTCCCGCAGCCCGAGGGGCCGACGAAGACGCAGAACTCGCCGTGCCGCACCTCCAGGTCGACATCGTGGATCACGTCCACCGCGCCGAAGGACTTGCAGATCCCGTGCAGCGTCAGATTGCCCATCGTGCTCCCCTGTCAAACATCGAGCCGCACGGGAGCGCCCGTGCGCACGCTTTCATCGGCCGCCAGACACACCGCGACCGCGCGCACGGCATCGGCGACATGGCGCGCGAGGTCCGCGCCGTCGGTGATCGCCCGCGCCATCGCCGCCGCCTGCAGCTCGCACAGCCCCTGATGGCCGGGGCTGCCCGCGAAGCTCTGCACGGTTTCGGGCGCGCCGGCGGGCGCAAGGATCAGCTGGTCGGCGGCGGTATGGCCTTCGACATCGGCCGATGCCAGCCCCTGCGGCGCGCGCAGGCTGACCGCGCCCCCGGCGGCGATGATGTCCTTCACGAAATGCGCGGTCTCGGACATCATCGGCCCCCAGCCGGCCTCGTACCAGCCGCAGGAGCCGTCGGCAAACAGCACCTGGAAATGGCCGTAGTTATACATCTCGGGCGCGATCTCGTCGCTCAGCCGCAGGCCCATGCCGCGCACTTCCACCGGCGGGGCGTCGGTGATCTGGCACATGACATCGACATAATGCACCCCGCAATCGACGATGGGCGGGGTGCTGTCCATCAGCGCCTTGTGGATCTCCCACGCCGGCCCGTCCGAACGCTGGTTGAGGTTGAGCCGGAACACATACGGCCCCGCCATGCTGCGCGCCGCACCGATCAGCGCCTGCCAGGTGGGGTGGTGGCGCAGGATGTGGCCGACCATGAGCTGCCGCCCGCTGGCCCTGGCCGCCGCCGCCGCCGCCGCCGCCGCCACCGCCTCGCAATCCGCCACGGTGGTGGCAAGCGGCTTTTCCACGAACACATGCGCGCCCGCCTCCAGCGCGGCGATGGCAAGCGCGGCGTGGCTGTCGGAATAGGTGGCGATGGCCACCATGTCCGGGCGCAGGCGGGCCAGCGCGGCGGGGAAATCGTGCTCGACCTCCAGGTGCGACAGCTCCGCCGGCAGCGCCACCTGTGAGCGGTTGACAAGGCCCACCAGCTCGAATTCGGGGAGCTTTGCGTAGGCCAGCGCGTGGCTCTGCCCCATCTGCCCCAGCCCGACCACCAGCACCCGGATCATTTGACCGCCCCCCGCGTGATCCCGCGAATGAGCTGGCGCGAGAAGATCAGATACAGCACCACCACCGGAAGGATCGCCAGCGACAGCGCCGCCAGCACCGCGTTCCAGTTGGTCACATACTGGCCCAGGAACACCTGGCTGCCCAGCGTCAGCGTCTTGGTGGCGTCGCTGGGCGCCAGGATCAGCGGGAACCACAGGTCGTTCCAGATCGGGATCATGGTGAACACCGCCACCGTGGCCAGCGCCGGGCGCACCAGCGGCAGCGAAATGGTGAAGAAGATGCGGTATTCGCTCAGCCCGTCGATGCGCGCGGCGTTCTTCAGGTCATCCGAGACCTGCCGCATGAATTCGGTCAGGATGAACACCGCCAGCGGCAGCCCCTGCGCGGTGTAGACCAGCACCAGCGCGGTGAGCGTGTTGACCAGATTGGCCGCGACCATGATCTCCAGGATCGCCACCGTGCCCAGCCGGATCGGAATCATGATCCCCAGCGCCAGATAGAGCCCCATCAGCAGGTTGCCCCGGAACCGGTATTCGGCCAGCGCAAACGCCGCCATCGCCCCGAACAGCAGCACGAAGAACAGCGACGCCAGCGTGACGATCAGCGAGTTCTGGAAGTAGAGGAAGAAATCGCTCTGCTCGAACACGGTGTGAAAGCCGACCAGATCGAAGGTCTCGGGCGTGGGAAAGGCCAGCGGCTCGTTGAAGATCGCCCGGCGCGATTTCATCGAGTTGATGACGATCAGCAGCACCGGGTAGAGCGCGATCACCGTATAGGCGATCAGGATCGCATGGGCGGCCGAGCTGCGCAGGATGCTGACGCGTGCGGACATCTTGGCCCTCCCCTCAGAACTGATAACGGCGCATCCGGGTCTGGATGCCGAACAGATACAGCGACACCCCCGCAAGGATGATGAAGAACATCACCGTCGCCACCGTCGCGCCCATATGCGGATCGCCCAGTTGCAGCTGGAAGCCGAAGAAGGTGCGAAACAGGAAGCTGCCCAGGATATCGGTGCTGAAATTGGGCCCCGCAAGCGCCCCCTGCACCACATAGATCAGATCGAACGCGTTGAAATTGCCCACGAAGGTCAGGATCGACACGATCCCGATGGTGGGCAGGATCAGCGGCAGCTTGATCTTCCAGAACTGCGACGCGCCGGTGACGCCGTCCATTTCGGCGGCTTCCAGCACCTCGTCGGGGATCGACAGCAGCGCGGCGTAGATCAGCATCATCGGGATGCCCACGAACTGCCACACCGAGATCAGCGCCAGCGTCGTCAGCGCCGAAGCCTCCTGCCCCAGCCAGGGCGAAAACCAGTCGCCGATGCCCAGCGCGTCCATCATGTTGGGCGCCACGCCCCACAGCGGCGACAGGATCAGCCGCCACACGAAGCCCACGATCACGAAGCTCAGGATCGCGGGGATGAAGATCGCGGTGCGGTAGAAGGCGGCAAAGCGCAGCCGCGGCGAGGACAGGATCGCCGCCAGTGCGATGCCGATGGGGTTCTGCACCAGCATGTGGATGATGAAGAACCACAGGTTGTTCCATGTCGCGTTCCAGAACGACGCCGACCAGCGCGGGTCGGTAAACAGCGTGACGAAGTTCGCCAGCCCCACGAAATCGCGCGTGTTGCCCTCGCCGCGCGTGAACAGCGACAGGTTCAGCGTCCCGAAGAGCGGGATGATCATGATCGCGGTGTAGACCAGCACCGCAGGTGCCAGAAACACGGCGATGTGCCAGCGGATGGGGCGCCGGGGCGCGGGCGGTCGGGACATGGCAGCCTCCGGGGCAGG
>PUOA01000296.1 GCA_003551925.1 Paracoccaceae bacterium | reverse complement strand
GGCTGCGGATGGTCGACACCACCGACACCCGCAACCCCTGCCGCTGCAGGCTTTCGACCAGCGGCCGGAAGTCGCCATCGCCCGAAAACAGCACCGCATGATCGAGCCGGTGGGCGAGTTCCATCGCGTCGACCGCAAGCTCGATATCCATGTTGCCCTTGACCTTCCGCCGGCCCATCGAATCGATGTATTCCTTGGCGGGCTTGGTCACCATGCTGTAGCCGTTGTAATGAAGCCAGTCGACCAGGGGGCGGATGGGGGAATACTCTTCGCTCTCCAGCAGGGCGGTATAGTAGAAGGCCCGCACCAGCTTGCCGCGGCGCATGAACTCCTGTCGCAGCAGCTTGTAGTCGATGTCGAAGCCGAGCGCGCGGCCGGCTGCATAGAGGTTCGAGCCGTCAATGAACAGCGCGAGGCGTTCATCCTTGTAAAACATCATGAAACCTTTCAAAGCGCCGCTTGCGGGTCGGTGAAACATGAACGCCGGTTGCGGCGAGATGGGGTGCAGCACATGCTGGCCAAACGCTATATTTAAGATGTGGCACAGCGAACACAACCTCGCGCTCGTGGCGCTTGGGGGTAACATTGCGGCGCATCCGGATAATCCGGAAGCGAATTTGGGGCGCGCGATCAACATGCTGCGCGACCTGGATCATTCGGGCTTGCGCGTCAGCCGGCTGTTCCGGACGCCCTGCTTTCCGCCCGGCGCAGGGCCGGACTTCGTGAACGCCGCGGTGCGCTTCGACACCGCGCTGGGGGCCGCGGCGTTGCTGGCGCATCTGCACCGGATCGAGGCTGCGCTCGGGCGGGTGCGCCGCGAACGCTGGGGCGCGCGCGTGATCGATCTCGATCTTCTGGCGCTTGGTGCGCAGGTGTTGCCCGATGCCGCGACCTTCGATCACTGGGCGCGGCTTCCGCCCGACCAGCAGCGCAGCGCGACGCCCGGGGACCTGATCGTGCCGCATCCGCGCCTGCACGAGCGCGCCTTCGTGCTGGTGCCGCTGGCCGACGTGGCGCCCGACTGGGTCCATCCGGTGCTGGGGCGATCGGTGCGCGCGATGCTGGCGGCATGTCCTGCCGCGGACCGCGCCGCGATCGTGCCGCTCACCGCTGCGTGCGACGATGACGCAGGCTGTTGAAGCCACCGCCCGGACAGGGTATACCACCGGCTTGACCCTGTCCTGCCCCCAAGTATCGGAGATCACATGGCCCGCGTGACGGTTGAAGATTGCGTCGACAAGGTTCCCAACCGGTTCGAGCTGGTGGCGCTGGCCGCGCATCGCGCGCGCGAGATCGCTTCAGGCGCGCCGATCACGGTGGATCGTGACAACGACAAGAACCCGGTCGTCGCCCTGCGCGAGATCGCCGAAGAAACGCAATCCGCAAGCGGCCTGCGCGACCGCCTGATCGAAAGCCTGCAGACCGAGATCGAGGTCGACCTGCCCGAGGAAGACGACATGGCGCTGCTGATGAGCGGCGAGCGCGAGCGCGGCGACGCCCCCGCCGACGAGATGTCCGAGGAGCAGATGCTGCGCGCGCTGATGGAGGCGCAGGGCAACCCTGGCTGAGGCGCTGACGAGCCACGAGGCCGACGATCCCGGCGTCGCGGGCGAAACGCGCGCCGCCGTCTTGCGCTGCGCCGATGATCTGGTCGCGCGCGTGCGCGCCTACAACCCGCGCACCGACGCCGGGCTTCTGCGCCGCGCCTGGGCCTATGGCGAGCGCATGCATGACGGCCAGCGCCGCCATTCGGGCGAGCCGTATTTCACCCATCCGGTCGCCGTGGCCGCGATTCTGGCCGAGATGCGGCTGGACGATGCCACGCTCGTCACCGCGCTGCTGCATGACACCATCGAGGACACGCGCTCCACCCATGCCGAGGTCGCGCGGCTGTTCGGCGAGGACGTGGTCGAGCTGGTCGACGGGGTCACCAAGCTGACCAACCTGCAGCTGTCCTCGTCGAAGGCCAAGCAGGCCGAGAACGTGCGCAAGCTGTTGATCGCCATGTCGCGCGATCTGCGGGTGATCCTGGTCAAGCTTGCCGACCGGCTGCACAACATGCGCACGATCAAGTCCATGCGCCCCGACAAGCAGGCGCAGAAGGCGCGCGAGACGATGGACATCTTCGCCCCGCTGGCCGGGCGGATGGGGATGCAGTGGATGCGCGAGGAGCTCGAGGATCTGGCCTTCCGCGTGCTCAACCCCGAGGCGCGCAGCTCGATCCTGCGCCGCTTCATCACCCTTCAGCGCGAGGCCGGCGACGTGGTCCACCGCATCACCGGCGACATCCGCAGCGAACTTGCCGCGGCGGGGATCGAGGCCACGGTCTATGGCCGCGCCAAGAAACCCTATGCGATCTGGCGCAAGATGCAGGAGAAGGAGCTGGCGTTCTCGCGGCTGTCGGACATTTACGGCTTCCGCATCATCACCACGCGGGTCGAGGACTGCTACCGCGCGCTCGGCGTCGTCCACCAGCGCTGGCGCGCCGTGCCGGGGCGGTTCAAGGACTATGTCAGCCAGCCCAAATCCAACGGCTATCGGTCCATCCACACCACCGTTTCGGGGCGCGACGGCAAGCGGGTCGAGATGCAGATCCGCTCGCGCGAGATGCACGACGTGGCCGAGGCCGGGGTCGCGGCGCATTGGGCCTACAAGGACGGCGAACGCGTCGCCAACCCCTTCGCGGTGGACCCGGCGAAATGGGTCAGCACCCTGACCGAGCGGCTCGATTCGGCCGAGGATCACGACGCGTTCCTGGAACACGTGAAGCTGGAAATGTATTCCGATCAGGTGTTCTGCTTCACGCCCAAGGGCGATGTGGTGCAGCTGCCGAGGGGCGCGACACCGCTGGACTTCGCCTATGCGATCCACACACGGATCGGCGACAGCTGCGTGTCGGCCAAGGTCGACGGGCTGCGCGTGCCGCTGTGGACGCGGCTGAAGAACGGCCAGTCGGTCGAGATCATCACCGCCGACGGCCAGCGCCCGCAGGGCACCTGGATCGATCTGGTGGTGACAGGCCGCGCCAAGCACGCCATCCGCCGCAGCCTGCGGATCGAGGACCGCGAGCGCTTCATCCGGCTGGGCGCGGAACTCGCGCGCGTGGCGTTCGAGAATGTGGGCCGGAAGGTGTCGGACAAGGCGCTGACGACGGCGGCCCGCACGCTGGGCATAAAGGGCGGGCGGCCCGAGCTTCTGGCACGCCTCGGCGCGGCCGAAATGAGCGCGCGCGCCGTGGTCGAGGTGCTCTATCCCGACCTTGCCGTGCAGACCGGCGACGAGGTCGACGCGCAGCGCCCCGTGGTCGGGCTGGAGCCCGATCAGTCCTTCCGCCGCGCGGCGTGCTGCCAGCCGCTGCCGGGCGAACGGATCGTGGGCATCACCTATCGCGGCAAGGGGGTGGTGGCGCATGCCATCGATTGCGCCGCGCTTGCCGAACACGAGGACCAGCCCGACCGCTGGATCGATCTGCGCTGGCACGAAGGGCGCCACGCCGCGGTGCATGGCGTCACGCTCGAGGTCACGATCTCGAACGATGCGGGCGTGCTGGGGCGGATCTGCAGCTTGATCGGCGAGCAGAAGGCCAATATCTCGGATCTGACGTTCGTGGATCGCAAGCCCGATTTCTACCGCCTGGTGATCGAGGTCGAACTGAGCGACGTCGAACATCTGCACCGCCTGATGACGGCGCTGGAGGCCGAAAACGATGTTGCCCAGATCGCGCGGCACCGCGACCCAACCCGCCGGCCCTGAGCGCGGCGGCAGGTGAAAGCGCGCGCGTGGTGTTCAAGCGCCGCACCCGCCAGGGGATCGCCGAACGGCTGGCCCGGGCCTTCTATCCGCGCGGCGGCTGGCGGCGCGCGGCCAGCTACGTGGTCCACCGCCTGCGCCGGCTGCCCGACGCGCCCGAGCGCATCGCCGCCGGGGTGGGGGCGGGGATCTTCGCGTCGTTCACGCCGCTTTACGGGTTCCATTTCCTGCTCGCCGCGCTGGTGGCGTGGCTGGCGCGGGGCAACATCCTGGCGGCGCTGCTGGCCACTTTCTTCGGCAATCCGATCACCTTTCCCTTCATCGTTCTCGGCTCGATCGAGCTGGGCAGCTGGCTTCTGGGGATCGACCAGTCGATGAAGGCGCCCGAGGTGATGAAGGCCTTCGGTGCGGCATCGTATGAGCTGACCGGCAATCTGGGCGCGCTGTTCGGCGACCGGCCCGTCTATTGGGGCCATTTGCTGCGCTTCATCAACGAGGTCTGGCTGCCCTACATGCTGGGCGGCGCGATTCTGGGCACGATCTTCGGCGTTGCGGGGTATTTCGTGTCGCTGCCGGTGATGCGCGCCTATCAGGCCCGGCGCCGCGAGGTGCTGCGCAAGCGCTTTGCCCGCGCGCGGCGGCAGGGCGGCGATGACTGAGCGCGCGCGGCCCGGATTGTGTTCGCGGCCAGAGCCGCTATGTCTCGGGGTGTATCGGCGCCATGAACGGGGGGTATCGCGATGGCCGGGACCGGGAAGGCAACCGCCGCGCTGCGGCTGGGAGTGAACATCGACCATGTCGCCACGCTGCGCAACGCGCGCGGCGGCGCGCACCCTGACCCGGTGCGCGCGGCGTTGCTGGCGCAGGAGGCGGGCGCCGACGGCATCACCGCGCATCTGCGCGAGGATCGCCGCCACATCCGCGACGACGACATCGCCCGGCTGATGGCCGCGCTGCGCGTGCCGCTGAACTTCGAGATGGCCGCCACCCCCGAGATGCAGGCGATCGCGCTGAAGCACCGCCCCCACGCGGTCTGTCTGGTGCCCGAGCGGCGCGAGGAGCGCACCACCGAAGGCGGGCTCGAGGTCGCCGCCGACGCCGAGCGCCTGCGCGACTTCATCGCTCCGCTGGCCGAGGCGGGCGCGCGCGTGTCGCTGTTCGTGGCCCCCGAGGAGCCGCAGATCGAGGCCGCCGCCGAGATCGGCGCGGCGGTGGTCGAACTGCACACGGGCAGCTACTGCGACCTGCACGCCGCAGGGCGCGATGCGGCGCGCGACGCCGAACTCCGCCGGCTCTACACCGCCGCGGTGCTCGCCCAGCAGCTGGGGCTCGAGGTCCATGCCGGGCACGGGCTGGGATTCGACACCGTCGGTCCCATCGCCGCCATGCCCGAGGTCGTCGAGCTCAATATCGGCCATTTCCTGATGGGCGAGGCGGTGCTTGTGGGCCTCGGCCCCGCCATCGCCGAGATGCGCCGCCAGATGCAGGCCGCGCGGGCATGATCCTCGGGATCGGGACCGATCTGGCCAATATCGACCGCATTGCCGGGGTGCTGGACCGCTTCGGGGACCGGTTCCGGACCCGCGTGTTCACCGACACCGAACTGCGCAAGGGCGCCAGCCGCGCGGGGCAGGAGGCCGCGACGCTGGCCAAGCGCTGGGCGGCGAAGGAGGCGTGTTCCAAGGCGCTGGGCACGGGCCTGCGCATGGGGATCGCGTGGAAGGACATGGGCGTTGTCAACCTGCGCAGCGGCCAGCCCGGCATGACACTCACCGGATGGGCGGCGGATCGGCTCGCCGCGCTGACCCCGCCGGGGCACCGCGCCGTGGTCCATGTCAGCCTGACCGACGATCTGCCCTGGGCGCAGGCCTTCGTGGTGATCGAGGCGCGCCCCGAGGGCTGACGCCCTCAGCCGACCGCCACGCCGCCCAGCCAGACGCCGCGCAACTCCAGCCTGTCCGACAGATGCACCAGATCGCCGCGCGCGCCGGGGGCGATCCGGCCCCGGTCCTGCGCGCCGATCAGGTCGGCGGGGACGCGGCTGGCCATCGCCAGCGCCGCCGCGCGGTCCACCCCCAGCCCCGCCATATGCGCCACCGCGCGCGGCAAGGTGACATCGGCCCCGGCGAGCGTGCCGTCGGCGAGCGTCAGCCGGCCCTCGCGGCGCTGGATCTCGCGGCCGTTGAGGGTGATCCGCTCCAGCGTCGTGCCCGCCACGGCCATCGCGTCGCTGACCAGAAACAGCCCGTCGGGCGCCTTCATCCGCGCCGCGACCAGCAGGCATTCGGGTGCCACATGCACCCCGTCGGCGATGATCCCCGCCGCCATGCGCCCCGTCAGCGCCGCCCCCACCAGCCCCGGCGCGCGGTTCATCAACCCGCCCATGGCGTTGAACAGATGCGTCACCGCGCGCGCGCCCGCAGCCTCGGCCGCCTGCGCCTGCGCCGCCGCGCAGCCGGTGTGGCCCAGGCTCACCACCGCGCCCGCCGCCGACAACGCGGCGATCTGCGCGGGGGTGGCCGCCTCGGGCGCCAGCGTCACCATCAGCGCGGGCAGCGCGCGCGCGGCGGCGCTGAGCTGCGCGAGGTCCGCCTCGGTCATCGGCCGGATCAGCGCGGGGTCGTGCGCGCCCTTGCGCGCGGGGTCCAGATGCGGCCCCTCCAGATGCAGCCCGGCAAAGCCCGGCACGCGCTGGCACGCGGCCTCCCGCCCCGCGTCGATCACCTGCGCGGTGATCTCGGCGCGATCGGTGATCAGCGTGGGAAGGATCGCCGTTGCGCCGAGCCGGGCATGCGCCGCGCAGATCCGGGCAAGCTGCGCGGCGTCGGTCTCGGGGCCGACCATCGCCCCGTCGCCGCCATTGACCTGCAGGTCCACCAGCCCCGGCGCCAGCACGCCAGCGCCCAGATCGACGCGCGCCGTGCCCTCGGGCCACGGGCTGCCCGCGGGGTGGAGCGCGGCGATTCGCCCCTCGGGCGTCACGCTGACGGCGGCGCCCTGGTGGAGCTGCCAGCCATCGAAAACCTGTGCTGCGGTGAAAAGCTGCATGGCTCAGACCGTCTCGGTGATCTTGCGCAGGTGGCGCGGGGTGTCGGGGTCAAGCCCGCGGCGCCGCGCCAGCCCCTCGACGAAGGCGTAGAACGACACCACGCGCAGCAGCGGGTCCAGCAGCGGGTGCAGCGGCTCCGGCGCGGGCAGGGCGGTCAGTCCGGCGGCCTCGGCGGTGACGAACACGTCGGCGCCCTGCGCGTGCAGCCGCGCGGCGGTGGCGGCAAAGCCCGCGCGCGCGGCATCGTCGCAGATCAGCCCCAGCACCGGAAAGCCGCGTTCGACCAGCGCCGCCGGGCCGTGCAGCACCTCGGCGGCGGAATAGGCCTCGGCGTGCAGCGCCGAGGTTTCCTTGAACTTCAGCGCGACCTCGCACGCGGCGGCGTAGCCCGGACCGCGCCCCAGAACGTAAAGCGCGGGCGCGCGCACCAGCCGGTCCGACAGCGCCGACCAGTCGGCGGCGCGTGCGGCGCGGCTGGCTTCGGGGAACCGGGCGAGTGCGGCGGCAAGGGGGGCATCCTCGCGCCACGCGGCCAGCAGCGCCAGCCCGCCGATCACCGAGGCCACGAAGGTCTTGGTCGCCGCGACCGAGCGTTCCGGGCCGCAATGCAGGGCCACGCAGTGATCGCTGCCGCGCGCCAGCGCGCTGTCGGGGGTATTGGTCAGGGCCAAGGTCACCGCGCCGGCCGCGCGCGCGGCCTCGGTCATGGCGACGATGTCGGGGCTCTGCCCGGACTGCGAGATCGCCAGCGCGAGCGTGCGCGGCAGTCGCAAGGGTGCTGCGTAGACCGAGGCGATGGACGGCCCGACCGAGGCCACCGGCACGCCCGCGGCGATCTCGACGGCGTATTTCAGATAGCTTGCGGCGTGGTCCGAGGAGCCGCGCGCCACGGTGATGACAAGCTGCGGGTCGGCCGCGCGCAGCGCCGCGCCAAGCTCGGCCAGAAGCGTGGCGTTCTCGGACAGGACCGAGGCGGCGCAGCCGGGGATCTGGGCGATCTCGCGCGCCATGTGGGTCTGGGTCATCGTGGGAAAGCTCCGGTTGGGACGGCGCGGCGCGCGGTCGAGAGGGCGCCGTCCAGCGCGGTGCCGCGCGGCGGGCGGGTGTGCAGCTCGGCGCCGTCGCGGGCGCGCAGACGCTCGAGCAGGGGCGGGCCGAGCCCGCCGAGCGGAACCACGGGCAGGTCCGTGGCGCCCGCTTGCAGGTGGCGAATCGCGTGCAGGAGCCAGCCGCAGCCGTCATCGAGGATTGCCCCCGCGACCGGGCAGCCGGCGCGGTCATGCTCCAGCACGCGCGGGGCGAGTGCGGCGAAATCGGCGGGGCTGGCACGGCGGGCAAAGCCGATCAGCGCGGGCAGGGGGCCGTGGCTGCGCCAGAGCGCGTCGGTCAGCGGGCCGGCGGGGCGAAGCCCGTCGCGCGCGTGCAGCGTGCGGCGCAGCGCCTCGCGCCCGATCCAGGCGCCGCTGCCTTCATCGCCCAGCACCAGCCCGTAGCCGCCCACGCGCAGCACCTGCCCGCCGCGCTGGCGCGCCAGCACCGAGCCGGTGCCCACCGCCAGCACGATGCCGTCCTCGGCGCCCAGCGCGCCCGCAACGGCGATGTCGATGTCGCCGCAGACCGTCAGCGCGGGGTAGGGGAGCGCGGCCTGCAACCGCGCCGCCGCGCCCGATTCGGAGGCCCCGGCCAGCCCCAGCACCACCCGCGGCGCGGCAAGCGTGGCGCCGGGGGCGAGCGCCTGCGCGGCCTCCACGGCGCGCGCCAGCACGCCCGCGATCTGCTCCAGCGCGCGGTCGAAATCGGTGGTGACGTTCGCCGCGCCCCCGGTCAGCACCGCCGAGCGTTGCCCGTCCTCCAGCTCTGCCTGCGCCCGGCACGCGGTCCCGCCGCCGTCGAGCCCGATGAAAACCTGCATCCGCGCCTCCTGCGGCAGATAATACCAAACGCATACCATAAGAAAAGGGCCGATGGTGGATCAGACGCGGTGCGGCGCGCGCTCGGGTCCTGCAAAGCGCCGCACGCCGCACGGAGCGGCGGGGCCTCGCCGAAAATTCTCTGGACAGGTGGTATTGTTTTGGTTCTACTCGGGCGCAGGGGGCGGCTCATCAAGCGCCGGACCCCCAAACGGGCCGGCAAACAAGACCCTGATCCATCAAGGAGGACTGCCATGATACCCCGCAAGACCCTGCTTCTGTCCACCGCGCTCGCGCTCACCGCCACCGGCGTGACGGCGCAGGACGTGACGCTGACCATCGAAAGCTGGCGCAACGACGATATCTCGATCTGGCGCAACCAGATCATTCCTGCCTTCGAGGCAGCGCATCCCGGCATCCGGCTCGATTTCCAGCCCACGGCACCGGCGCAATACAACTCGGCGCTGAACTCGAAGCTCGATGCGGGCACCGCGGGCGACATCATCACCTGCCGCGCGTTCGACGCGTCGCTGGAGCTGTTCCAGCGCGGCCAGCTGGCCGATCTGACCGACCTCGACGGGATGGCGAACTATTCCGATGTCGCGCGCTCGGCCTGGTCTACCGATGACGGCGGCCAGACCTTCTGCGTGCCGCTGGCCTCGGTCATCCACGGCTTCATCTACAACGCCGACATCTTCGCCGAACTGGGCCTGGAAGCGCCCGAAACCGAGGACGCGTTCTTCGCGCTGCTCGACGCCATCGCCGAGGATGGCAGCTACATTCCCATGGCCATGGGGATCAACGACCAGTGGGAAGCCGCGACCATGGGCTACGCCAACATCGGCGTGAACTTCTGGCGCGGCGAGGAAGGCCGCGCGGCGCTGATCGCCGGGGAAAGCCGCCTGACCGATGACGAATGGGTCGAGCCCTTCCGCCAGCTGGTGCGCTGGACCGACTATCTGGGCCGCGGCTTCGAGGCGCAGAGCTATCCCGACAGCCAGAACCTGTTCACGCTGGGCCGCGCGGCGATCTTCCCCGCCGGCTCGTGGGAGATCGCGGGTTTCCGCGAGCAGGCCGATTTCGAGATGGGCGCCTTCCCGCCGCCGGTGCCCGCGGGCGCCGACGGGTGCTTCATCTCGGATCACACCGACATGGGAATGGGGCTGAACGCGGCCTCGCCGCACCAGGAAGCGGGGCGCGTGTTCCTCGAATGGCTCAGCAGCGACGATTTCGCCAACCTGTTCGCCAACGCGGTTCCGGGCTTCTTCCCGCTGTCGGACGCCGAGGTGACGCTGGAGGACCCGCTGGCGCAGGAGTTCATCGGCTGGCGCGACCAGTGCGAGAGCACGATCCGGCCCTTCCACCAGATCGTCTCGCGCGGGACGCCGAACCTGTCGAACGAAAGCTGGACCGCTTCGGCCAACGTGATGCGCGGCACCTGGACCCCCGAGGAAGCCGGCGAGAACCTGCAGGCGGGCCTGTCGTCGTGGTTCGAGCCGCACCAGTGAGCGCCTGACACGCGGCCCCCGGAGCACCGCTCCGGGG